>CAIJTV010001117.1:0-5577 GCA_903823635.1 uncultured Planctomycetaceae bacterium | reverse complement strand
ACCAGCACGACGCAACAACGAGTGAATCGAGCAATTAACCAACAGACATTCAAGGTAATCAAGTGTATTCAGAAGGTGTCAAAGATACGTAGCCTGTAATCTTGTAGAGCACTTCATTCCATGGTGCAGATCAGATACTTTACTTACTCTGTTGACCAGAGGAGTTGTCCGAGCTGACGTCATGCAGCATCCGTCTGGTGCTTCGAATCAATTTCTGGAGACCGGCGATGAGATTGTCCGTGCGTCTGATCCCGTTGTTTACACTTTTCCTGCCAACGCTGAGTGCACAGGAATCCGGCTTTGATCTGATTCCGGAAACTGCAGCGGCGGTGGTTCGGATTCAGGCACCCGAACAAATCACTGCGGACCTGGTGGAGTTCATCAACAAGGTTCAGCCGGGCTTTGGAGGGCTCGCAGAAGCTCAATTGCCGATGGCTTTCGGTCAGGCCATTAAGAACCCACAGCTGGCCGGCGTGGATCAATCAAAAGACTGGTACGTGGCCTTGTTCGTTGATGAGTCCGGAGAACCCAAAGGAGTACTCGTACTGCCAGTGACGGACGCGGACGAAGCCAAAGGAGCGATGGAGGAGACTTTCGAGTTTGTAGAACACAAGACCTGGCTGATCTGTTCTCCGGAAGGTCAATTCCTTGATGAGTTCGAAGAGCTAAAGGACGGCAAACTGAAATCAGCCGCATCGCTTCTGGATGAACAGCTCGAGGCGATCGTTATGAAAGGTCATGTCACCTTCGCCGTAAATGCTGTACTACTTCGTGAAACCTTTGCAGATGAATTGAACTCTGCAGATGACCGACTTGAAGAGCTGATTCAGATGATGGCCGCGCAAATCAAGCAAGCCAGTCCGTCCATGGATATGGAGTACGTTCTTGATATGTATCGAGATCTCGGCAAGGCTGTACTGCAGGCTGTGAATGATTCGGAGTCTTATGCTCTGTCGATCGAAGTCACAGACGATGCATTGAAGATCGACCAACTGTTGACCGTTGGAAAAGAAACTGACACAGCCGCATTCTTTGCAACTCAGCCGGTCAGCGACATGCCGACACTGAAGTCTGTTCCGGAAGGCCTGATGGGATACATGGGGATCCATGGTAACCCGGACTCTTTGCTGACGTGGTCAAAGTCTGTTGTCGAGAAAGTGATCAAGAACGATGAACAAAAAGCACTCACCTTGAAGGCATTGGAAAGCCTGACAGAGGCTGAATTCGGCACCCTGGCGGCTGGTGGTGATTTGCTTCCGGAAGAAGATGTTGCGATGCGGTATTTCTCGGTAGCCGAGATCGCCCCCGCTCAACTCATTCGCGACATGATGAAGTCACTGGGGAATGGTGTCGAATACGAAGTGGCCGGAATAGAGCAACAACTGACGTATGAGCCGGATGCAGAGAAGATTGGCGATCAGTCGGTCGACATCTATCGACTTAAGCAGACTATACCAGATAGTCTTGATCCAACCGGGATGCAGAAGAAGGTCAATGAGAAGCTTTATGGCCCGGACGGTATGGTGCAGAGACTGCTGCTGAAAGGTGATGTGATGCTGCAGACGATGGGAGGAGGCCTTGACGCCATGAAGCGACTGGCGGAATCATCAGAGTGGCAGGATGAAACTCTTCTCAGTGCGCGAGCCCGACAGCACGAAAAGGCCAATGTGATCGTATTGGTGGATCTGCCGAATTCGGTTTATAAGTTTGCCAAACTGATCATTGGAACCGGAACTCTGCCAATCCCGATTCAACTGGAACAGATTGAAGGGCTGGAGCTGCCAGCCAGCTACTCGGGGTTCTCGCTGGCGATGGAAGAAAACCGCCTGAGCACCACGACGAATATCTCTGTGGAATCGTTTCAGGGATTTGTCCTCATGGCCATGTACGTGCAGCAGATGCGGCAGCAATAAGTTCGTTCGAATAGAGCCCTTGGGCAATAGAATAGGCGCGAGCATCTGACAATGCAGATCCCTCGTTGCAAAGCAGGAAGCTTCGCAACGAGGGACTCACGTACGACTCAGCGGAGAACTAGAAACCGAGAGCCCACTCAGTCATCACAATATCAATATCGCCAGAGACCTTCTGCGGCACTTTGCCTGCTTCCATTGGCAAAGCAATCTCTTCAACAGGCTCCGGCTCTACCTCAGTTCTTGAAGCCATTGTGATTGAACTGCCCGCTGTGATTGAAGTGACTGGAACATTCGATGCCCCCCGCTCTTCAATGACATCCGGCATCAGAATGGGCACAACGGAATCCATTGCGATTAAGCTGTTGATCGCCGGAGAATCAGCTGAAGTTATGGTGATGTTGATGAAATTTCCCCATTCGCTGATGACTCCCGTCGTACTGACGGCACGCACCCAAATGCGATACTCACGCGGAGCCAGGTCAGTCAGTGGTGCGAAGCTGGTTCCTGTCAGATTCTGCACGTAGATAATGGCTTTGCCCGTATCAAGGCGAGCAATGTTTACGTGGTAACTGGCAGCACCCGGCACGGCAGCCCAATTGATCGTGGGGGTGCGATCGGTCGTCGTTCCGGACGCGGTCAGCAGGATAGGTTTTCCTCGATTATTGAAATCCTTTGTCAAACTCCAGTTTCCGTTCAAAACATTTCCAAGTCTTCCCCTTACAGACCACCGGTAGTCTCCATAGGCCAGTGCCGTTTTGGGCGTCCATGATGTCGATGTCAGAGATTGCTCCCATGCTGCAGCTGCCCCGGTACGAACGTTCCTTAGTATCAGCTCATAATTGGTCGCTCCCGGGACCGGCAACCAGGTCAGCGTCGGAAAAGTATTGAACATTGATCCATCTGGAGAAACCAAAGTCACGGGCTCAATGGACCGAAATGTCAATGTGGAAGCCCAGTTCCCTGAAAGTCCGGACGCATCAATTCCGCTGACTGAAAAACTATACCCGCCCAATCCGAGCGAATTTGGGAACTGATAAGCGTTGTCATCCATCCGGTTAACAGTAGCGGTCACTGTCTGGCTGGTGTTGAGATTTCGAAGTATCAGCGAATACTGTGTAGCTCCGAGGAGATTGCTCCATTGGAACGTTGGGCGTCCCGTGGTTGCGCCCGAAACTAAAGGTTCCACAACCGGAGGAGTCGAGATCCTGAAGAATTTGGCCTCTGACCAGGCGGAGTATTGGCCCGATAAACTACGGGACCTTACATCCACCTTGTATTGACCGATTCCCCAATTCTCTGTTGGCGTATAGCTCAGCCCCGCGACAGTCGTTCTCAGGATGACATTTCTGCCCGTGCTGAAATTGCTGACCTGCAAGTCGTAGTCCACAGCATCAGGAGTCCCCGTCCATGTGATCGTGGGTTTTTGGTTGACAGTCGCGGCCGTTGGTCCCGTCACTGCTGGCGGGATGGTGCCTGATGCTGGTACTGTGAGAATGAAACGGTTCCCGGTTCCCGTGCCGATTGTTACAGAAGGTAATGTGACAAGTCCGTCTGCATCAACAATCAATGTGCCTGACTGAACAAGCTGGCCGGTCACGTTGTTAACATTCTTCCAGGTGACCGTCGCACCTGGAATGGGATTGAATGCTTGCCGTCGCTGTGGCGTCACGTCCGCAGTTTGTGCCACGGTGTTTGATCTGATGGAGATTTCATATTGATTGGTTGTGTCGACCAGATCCGTATGGAATGGATTCCATGGAACGGACCATTCAAGCTGCATGTTATAGAAGTTTGTGCCCGTCGTTCCCGGCACATTGGGGCCGGATCCAGTGGCATTTGTGATTCCTGGAAAGCTTACATTGCGCGGATAGGCCCAGGCACTCAGCCCACCATCTGCCGGGCTGAACATCGTATCGAGCGAAAAGTCGAAGCTCATCCAATTGTGATCCCAGCCGAAACGCTGCTCAGCCGAGAAGCCGACATTGCCCGCATTTAATGCGGCAATAAACGGCTTGCCCTGAGTGGCCCAGTCAATGACGTCGTCGGCTTTGCCATGACCCACCATAAGGAAGGCCATATTGTCTCCGCGACGATTCACCAACTGCTCATGATGATTCATCCAGTTGTAGACGCCCATGCCGTCATATTTCTTTATCGGTCCGGCATAGACTCCGTTATTGACGATTGGCAGATTGGAGGCCTGACTGCCCCAAAGTACGGAAAAGTCATTCTGAAACAGCGGACTGCTGGCATAGTTTGTCATCGGTTCACTGCCGAAGATGCCCGAGAAAACGTTGGCATATCTGATGCCCAACGACAGTGATCCGGACGCCCCCATCGAATGTCCCTGAGAATGAATTCTCAACGGGTCGACTTTAAACATCGACGATATTTCGTCGATTGTTTTCAGGACGCGCTGCTCAGTGAAATTCTCCACACGCCCTGCTGTCGGGAGCGATCCCTGAGTTACATACTTGTGGTCAGCCGCGAAGCCGTACCACCATGTCTGGAACCGTTCTCCTGGTGCGCCGCCACCCGGGTCATCCAGAAATACTTCAATGCATGGCCATCCGTATTCAGCCGAAGGCTCCATCCGCAGTCGTTCGCCGTAGGCATGTGGCATAAGTTTCATCGGCCATGAAACGTTCGGATCGTAGTTGTCCGGCAAGGCCACGGAGTAGTTATAGGCATATCCCTGAAACGTGGGATTCCACTTCGCGTAGTCCATGTACTGCGTATAGATGCGTCCCTTGCCGCTGACATTTCTCACAGTCAGCACCGGTGCTGGAGTGGCCACCAGTTCGGTGACGCCTGTCGTTAATGAATTCAAGCCAGTCGTCAGCAACATGCTCTCAGTGTTGCCGGTCAACTGAGTGACAGCGTAGTACCATGTTCCCGACTGTCCTGTTGGAGTCGTGTAGACAAACAGCCCTTTGTCTGCTGAAAGCGGAGTTCCCAGATCGTTGATCATGAATGTTGCTGGAATCCCGATGTCCTGCGATCGTCGTGGATGCAACGTTGTATTGTCATCAAGTGGCCCCCATTTGCTGGTGAGCTTTTCTGATGCACCAATATTGGCGGTCGTAATTGGTGACGCAGACCGATAGACGTTGTACTTCTCACCTGTCACTGCCGTATCTTCATTCCAGGTAATGAAGGTTTGCCCGGAACGGTGAAATGCTTGAAGGGCGGTTGCGGCGAGCATTTGTCGCTCTTCAAGTGACTCCGGACGATTCACCGCCAGCGTCCGTCGTCGACGACTCGTTCGAGAAACGCTTTCAAGGAGACCGCAAAGGCGTGCCAGAGAACGTTGAATCATGGAGTAAGTCTGTCTGATAGAGTAGCCAGAGCGGGATGTGAGCATGCAGTTTGCGTGCTGCATCCTGACTACAATCTGTCGCAGATCTGCCTCCCAGCCTGTTGTTCCCGCTGCTCATAACCATTAAGGCCGGAGACTTGTGACAACGAACAGCAATAAACGATTCATCCGGAACATCGTGCCTGTTGCCAGAAATCAACATCGCTGAAGACTGATTGCAAAAGGCATCATTGAAGTCCTGCAGTGACTGCAAGTAAGCAGCCGCGAATCGATTTGCTGCGGCAATTTCTCATGAACATCGGCGAAAAACCAGAAGAACGGAACCATCAGAAGATCGCGCAGGTT
>CAIJTV010001116.1:0-3916 GCA_903823635.1 uncultured Planctomycetaceae bacterium | reverse complement strand
TTTCAAATACTTATCGATGTGTCCCGTCTGAAAGATCACGATCTGCCACGGGGTAAATTCCCCATGAGCTTTCTCGTAGGCCTTCAAATGGTCAACGGTCACTTCCGGTGAAGAAGGCCACTTTGCGCGATCCGTTGTCCCGACCAAAGATCGCACATCGACAACTCTTGCATCCCCGCATGTCCATTCCAGCGGCACTTGTTCTGTCGTTCGTGAACTGCTTCCACGTTTGCCATAGTGCGCTTCGTATTCTTCGAGCCATCCTCTCACCTGAGGCGAATACTCGACGACCGTTCCTTCCGGTGGCAAGGCAAACGATGGTGTAATCAAATGAGTTCCGGTCGTCGCATCCATCAAATGCGTGTGATGCCATAAATCCAGATCGGGCGAATACAGAAAATCGACCTTCACGTAGACCTGGCGATGTCGCCCAGCCAATGCTCCCGGATTGGTCACCGGCATCTTCATTGACAGCGTCGGCGATAAATCAACAGCCCGCCTGTTTCGAGTCGACTCGATGAGCCGCTTGGGCAACTCACCGCCAACAATCGCAAACACGCGAGTTTCAGAATACATCCCGTCCGCATGTTTCGGACTCAGCATGCAATAGAAAGCACCGGTCGACGGAAGCTGACTCAGGTTCGTTGCACCTTCGGTCCAGATCATGCCGTGACGCAGGCCAGCATAATGAGTTGGCTCGGCCAGATTCGGCATCGGCCCCATGCTGGCACTGTCGGTGCCGAGGGTCATGACTCCGCGAGTCGCCAGGAACTCCATTGTCTCGGGGCCTGGATCCGGATATCCCGGAGCAAGTCGATCAGCCACATCGGCGATATAGCGATGTCCATCCGGAAACGGGCGATAGTACTTGTCTGAGTAGTCACTGCGAAACAGCACAACGTCGCCGAATCTGAGTTGTCGATGCTGCTTCTCAAACGCTTCCACCTGAGCTGGCATGATGAGCGGACTAACGCCGTTGGGAGCTTTGTCGAGCATTTCTCGCACATCTACCACACAGGCTTCACCACCAAACTGCCACGCTTCGATCTTGTCGGTAAAGGCCAGGCCGAATGGTCCTGACTTTTCGCGATTGAGTTCTGGTCGCACCACCGAATGCGGCGGAACGTCCATTTGAGTGCCGGTGTTTCCGTCAATCAGCAGTACGTCGATATTGAGCGGACTGTTTGGCCCAATCGCCTGTTCGTGAATGAGTTGAAATCGAGGAAACGGATGAGTCGGCCACGTCGCTGGATACTCGGGAGCCACCAAGAGCGAACAATCCACGAAGTGCGTTTTGCTGTCGGCCTGTCCCTGTGCATTGACTGCTGACAGGGTGGCCAGCAGACCAATCACGACCGTGAGCAGAGCGAAGCCTTTCAACTCCTGATGTCGTCCGGACAGTATCATGATTTCCCTTTCGTCACCGACAAAGAAGCGACTCGTCCCGAAGGGAACGAGTCGCAAAAGTGGCTGATGATCATTCAGCGTCATAAATCGCAGCCGGCGTTGATACTCTGCAAATTACTGCTGCTTAATTTCGTAACAGCACAGAATGTCCTGATCGCGGAGATACAGCTTACCGTTCGAGATCACTGGATGAGTCCAGATTCGTCCCTGAGGATTTCGCTGTGTCGTCTGAGGATCCATTTTAAAGCGGCTAACTTCTTTGTAACCGGCAGGAGTTGCTTCGACGAGGAAGCATTCTCCGGAGCCTTCTTCAAGACAGTACAGCATGCCGTCAGCATAAGCGACCGCACCTTTGCTCTTGTTCTTGAGGTCGTCTGACCAGACCTGTTCGCCCGTCAGCATGTTCTGACAAACAAGTCCAGTCGCATCACTGTGCCCATAGATGTGCTCACCCACCAGCAGGGCACCGCCGTGATGGTTCTTCATCACTTTGTTCTCATAGATCTTTTCAACTTTGTTGTCGGCCGTGACGTTGTACAACAGGCAACCCACACCGTATCCGGCGGTCAGATAGACTGAGCCGTCCTTGTAGATCGGAGTTGGGATCACCGCAACTCGTCCTGGAAAGTCACCCTGCCACAACAGCTTGCCATCAGCAGCATTCAGGCCGAACACTTTGGATTCGGTCAACTGAATGTATTGACGCTGGCCGAAATGCTCCACAACGATCACCGACGAATAATGAGCGTTCGTTGTCATCTCTGTGGACTGCCAAAGTTTCTCGCCAGTCATCAGATTCAGGCAAGCGACAGTTCCGTTGGGACCGCCTGGTGTTACAAGAACTTTCTCGCCATCAATCAAAGCTGATTCGCAGAAGCCCCAGCTCGGGATACTTCCACCCATTTCTGTCAGGCTGGCTTTCCACTTTTCTGAACCGTCCGCGGTTGAGAGGCAAACAACGTCGCCCTTGCCGCCGATTCCGACAACGAATCCTTCGGAGACTGTCGGAGTACTACGTGGCCCGCCGCCCCAGCCGTTTTCAAGATACGGACCGATATTGGTCTGCCAGATCTTGTTGCCGGTTTTAACATCAATCGCGATGATGAATTCATGGGACTCGGGAGTCGTTCCGTCCGCACCCATCGTGTAGAGCACATCGCCGACGATCGAGACTCCGGAATAACCAAGTCCGCAGTCCTTGGAAGTCCACAGCTTCGTCGGTCCACCCTCAGGCCATGACTTCAACAGTCCGGTTTCTGTCGAGACATCATCTCTGTTCGGACCTCGCCAGGACGGCCAGTCTCCCGCAATCGCACTGACCCCGGAGATGATCAAAAGCCCAACAATCGAACAAAACATCTTGAAACGCATGATTTTTCCCACTCGATATAATTTTGGCAGGGTTTTCGCGGGAGATGTCGTCAGGAGCATCGCCTCACTCGTGGCCGCGCACTGAATAACCCTGCACAAATGCAACTTCGATGAACAATTCTTGCCTGGACCAGGAGGTGGCGGTTCCTCTGCCTCGGCAACATCGGAAAAATGTAACAGATGGTTTCAAAGTTGTCTTTTGACTTCGAGATCGTCCGCAAATTGAAAGAGTCCGGAATTGAAAGCCTTCGGAAATTCGTCATAGTGAAGAGATTCTGCGGTTTTCCTTCGACAGGCTCCTGCGGCTCCCGCCTCTGCTTCCCCGTCCGATGCTTCGACTGCACAGTTTGGCTTCTTGTCGCCAATCTGAACCTTAATTGCCACTTGCGGAACCGCTGTGCGCTGTCAATTCGATAGTGAGTATCCGCGCTGTTGGAGTTCTCTGGATCATGTTGATTCGCCCGCTGTTTGTTCTCTGTTCTGCCGTTCTAGTTCTGTCCGCCATCTCAGTCAGTGCGCAGGATGAAACACCTGCCAAAGAAGAAGCTCCGAAATTGGAAACCACCAAAGACAAAGCCAGCTATGCCATTGGCTTCAATATTGGCAGAGACCTGAAGCGTCAGGGACTCGAACTTGACCCAAAAATCATTGCTGAAGGCATTGCTGCTTCCATCGCCGGCAAGGAATCTGCTCTGACTGAAGAGCAGATTGCTGAAGTCTTCGGTGCTCTTCGCGAAGAAATGGCCGCAAAGGAAGCCAAGAAGGGCGAAACCAATCTCGCCAACGGCAAAAAGTTCCTGGAAGAGAACAAGGCCAAAGAAGGCGTGAAGGTCACGAAGTCTGGCCTGCAGTATCTGGTCATCAAGGAAGGCGACGGAGCCGTTCCAACCAAGGCCAGCACCGTCAGCACTCACTACCGAGGTACTCTGGTTGACGGCACCAAGTTTGACAGCTCTTACGACGGTAAAGAGCCGGTCGAAGGCGACGCTCCTGTTTCCTTCGGAGTGACTCAGGTTATCAAAGGCTGGACCGAAGCTCTGCAATTGATGAAGGTCGGTTCTCACTACCGACTGTTCATCCCGAGCGAACTGGCCTACGGCGAAAACGGACCACCGTCCATCGGTCCTAATCAGGCTCT
>CAIJTV010001115.1:0-1596 GCA_903823635.1 uncultured Planctomycetaceae bacterium | reverse complement strand
TCTTCGCAGCTCCATGGCGCCCATTTTGTACTGGATGAACCCACGGCTGGACTTCATCCCCGGGATACTCAGCGCTTGCTGAAGACGCTGTTTGATCTGCGTGATGCTGGTGGAACCGTGATCGTTGTTGAACACGATGGCGAGATTATGCGAGCCGCCGACTGGCTGGTTGATCTCGGCCCTGGTGCCGGAGCTGATGGCGGAAGACTGCTGTTCTCTGGAACCCCGGCTGATGCCGAGAAGTTTGCGGAATCTCCAACGGGCGATTATCTTCGTCGGTCAACTGCGGAACGAGCAGCATCTGAGTTGCATCAATCGCAGTCGAAGCCAAAGAGCAGCGTGAAGACTCGCAGAAAGGTCGTTGCTGAAGAGGCAGCTCAGATCGAAGTGGCAGAGAAACTCTCGATTCTCAACGCTCACCTCCACAATCTTCGCAATATCACCGTCGACATTCCTATACGAAAACTCGTCTGCGTCACTGGCGTCAGTGGGTCTGGCAAGAGTTCGTTGGTTTTTGGAACCTTGTTGCCAGTTGTCTCTGCTGCCGTCCTGCGTAAGCGCGATGTTGCTCTGGTGGCTGCCGATGCCCGGTGTGATGGCGTGAGCGGCGTGGAGCAGATTCAACGAATTCTTTCGCTGGATCAGGCTCCGCTGGGCCGGTCTGCTCGATCGTGTATCGCAACTTTGTGTGGCATGTGGGACGAAGTACGGCGTTTATTCTCGAAGATCCGCGAAAGCCGTGCGAGAGGGCTTAACGCGAAGAGTTTCAGCTTTAACTCCGGCGAAGGACGCTGCCCGGAGTGCATGGGAATTGGCGTTCGCAATGTCCGCATGAGTTTTCTGCCGGATGCTGTCGTGCCATGTGCCGTATGTCATGGTCTTCGTTTCAGCAAGGCGATTTGCAGCATTCGATTTCGCAATAAGTCGGTGGCTGACGTGCTGCAGATGCGTGTTGACGAAGCGACAGAATTCTTTTCTGAGTTCTCGCGTCTGCATGTGATCCTGTCGGCATTCAACAGTGTTGGACTGGGATATGTCACGCTCGGTCAGCCAGCCAATACGTTTTCCGGCGGAGAAGCACAGCGAGCCAAGCTTGCCTCTGAGCTGGCGACGCCATCAAACGATCACACCTTGTATGTTCTTGATGAACCCACCAGTGGACTTCATCCGGCCGATGTTGATCGCCTGATGACTCACCTCAAGACGCTGGTCAACGCCGGTCACAGTGTTATCGTGATTGAGCATCAACTGGATGTTATTCGGCAAGCGGATTGGCTAATTGACATCGGTCCTGACAGTGCGGACCAAGGCGGTGAAGTGGTCTACTCGGGACCGCCTCTGCAAATCATTGCATGCGACCGCAGCGAAACTGCCAAGTCATTGCGACAGCGATGATGGTTAGATTCTGGCGAGTCGGCCAATCGGAACACGCAACAAATGAAACAGGGCTGATCTCATGGGAATGAAATCAGCCCTGTCGATTGAGGACTCAGTCGGAATCTTGCCGGCAATCGCGTCTTACAACGACGACGTGCTGGCGATCAATTTCAAACCCATGGAGCGCGGTAAACGCGATCCGTCATGGCCTGTGCTTCG
>CAIJTV010001114.1:0-1696 GCA_903823635.1 uncultured Planctomycetaceae bacterium | reverse complement strand
TCTCAATCGCGTTACCTTCGACGCCTCCGGTCATTGATGATTGTCGAAGCAGGTCCGTTCAGGGAAACCGCCGGAACTCGCGTTGCTCGGTCCAGCTTACACAGCTTGAAATGAAGCGATTCGAACTTTACTCACTGCGCACTGCATCGATTTTGCTGCCCACTTTTGCCGTCGGGATCGCATGTTCAATACGCGGTCATAACAAAAGTGGTCGCAACCTGACCTTTACTTGGCCGCTTCCCTCACGCAGTACACATGACTTCCGACACGAATCAGCAGGCTGCCGCTAACGGCGGCGATTCCGTATTGAGTAGGCCCGGAGAACATCGCAGACGCTTGTTTGCGTTCTGTGCTGGTCTCATCTGGCTTCGGTGCGCCGTTGTCGGTGGGCGGAGTATCCACAGGCCACAATTCGTTCGCCGCCAGCTCCTTAAATTCGGGCCCGGCTGCCAACACTGTCGTAACCCCGTCTTTGCCGAAGAAGTAAATGCGATCACCAAGAGGCAGCGGCGTCGCCCAGCACGACTGCTTCGTTCGCTGCGCATATTTCTGCTCGCCGGTGGCAACATCAATACAATAGACGACGCCAACTCGATTCACCCAGTACGCAAAACCCTGATGGACAAAAGGAGATGCCCAGGATGGAGTCGCCTCAGCAGCCGCCCAGACCATTTCAACCTTCCAGCTGTCACCTTCAGGAGTGACCTTCAACAAAGCATTCGACTTCTTCGCGCCTTCTGAGTTTTCACCCGATCGGCCTGGTGATGCCGCAATCAGGAACTGGTCCTGCCCCACTGGCAAGGGAGTTGTTCCGGTGTTTCCACCCACATCCGCGTAGGTCCACAACAGCTTTCCAGCGGCGGGATCGTAACCATCGACAGTGCCAGCCGAGCTGACAATCACCTGGGACTGACCGTTGATGGGCAGGATCGCCGGGCTACTCCAGCTTGTCCGACTGGGGCGATCCGTCTTCCACAGAATGCTGCCATCCGCTTTGTTGAACGCAACCAGATACGACGGGCCTTCGTCGTCGATCAGCACGATCACAGATGACTCGGTCTGTACTGGTGAACTGCTGAGGCCGAACTTATTGACGAACTTGCCGTATTCCTTCGACAACGACTTTGTCCACACTTCTTTGCCGTCATGAGTCAACGCAATCAGATCGCCACACTCGAAGAACACAAAGACATGATCCTTATCGACAACCGGCGTCGGGGCTGCTCGGCTGATGTAAACACTGTTCGGATCCGGAGACGTAGAAGCGTGTTTGTGATCCCACAGGATCGCTCCATCTTTCAATGACAGACAAACAGTGTGACACGTTTCTTTATTGTCGCCTTCTACTGTGGTCACGAAGACTTTCTCACCCCAGATCACAGGGCTCGATTGTCCATGTCCCGGCAATGATGCATCCCACGCCACATTCTCAGTTGGCGACCATTTGAGCGGAATGGTGGCCGGATCAATCTCTGACGCACCAGCCCCCAGAAAAGCGGGCCACGAAGGCTGGTCTGCAAAAAAACTGGCGGTGATAAACAGCAGAGAAGAAAGCATGGATGAATTCCTGTTTGAGGGGAGCCGAGGATTCGAAAATTTTTTTTGCCGTACGAGGAAAGAATTCTGTTTCGAATGCCGGAGCAATCAAAATACATCTCCGACGACAACAATGGAAGGAGTGTCGCCGAGTTGCACC
>CAIJTV010001113.1:0-2414 GCA_903823635.1 uncultured Planctomycetaceae bacterium | reverse complement strand
TTTCTGCTGTCACTCGAAGAGAAGCCGCCTGACAAATCTGTTGTACACTTACTGATCGCAGCGTTTTTTGTTCTGTCCGGCACTAATTCCGAATGAGAACCATGCACTGAAACCTGCTCAGCGGGATTATGCGACACGAATCCACCGGACCGGTTGTAACGATTAGCACGGGATCTGCGCCCTTTGCGGTTGATGGTTCGACCGAGGCAGTAGGTGATTGCCCCAAAAACGTTCTTCTCCGTATGCACGTTGAAATTTTGCGACCTAGGCTTGGTCACAGTAGATCATTTCGATTTCAGAATTGACGTGTTCTTACATCGCTGAACACCTCATTCTCACTACGCTGATCCCTTCAGCAGGACGATCCCGTGCAGTTAACCGGACAACAACCACCTGCTAAGCTCGCAGACAAGTCTCCCGCTCATGGCGCATTGTCATTGCCAGGTGAACGCGCATGGGTGCTTGTGGTTGATGACGAACGAATCAATCGCGAGATCCTGAGCCGCATGCTGTCACGCAATGGGCATGATGTCCTGACTGCCGATAGTGGCGAAGCAGCTCTTGAGCGTCTCGAAGAACAATTACCTGATCTGGTTCTGCTGGATGTCATCATGTCCGGCATGAGCGGATTTGATGTCCTGAAATCAATTCGCTCTCGATATCCTGACGGCGCGCTGCCCGTCATTATGGTTACGGCCGAAGCTGAAGGGGAGAATGTTGTTCGAGCCTTCACAGAAGGGGCCAATGACTACCTCACAAAGCCACTTGATCCCCAGATTACGCTGGCCCGCGTTTCTCTTCAGCTAAAGCTCAGCCGCGCCCTCTCTGAACTGAAACGCAGTCAGGAACGTTATGCGCTCGCGGCACAAGGTTCCCGGATAGGACTCTGGGACTGGGATGTTGCTCAACGACAGATCTTTCTTTCGGCACGCTGGAAAGAAATGCTGGGCTACAGCGACAACGAACTGGATTCCTCTGTAGATTGCTGGTTCGAACGCATCCATATCGAAGATCGAGAACAATTCACCGAATTGCTCGGAAGCCGCAGTTCACTGGAGCATGGTCGCTTCGAGACAGAAATTCGGATGCGTCATCGCGACGGCACTTTCCGCTGGATGCTGTGCAGCGGCGTTGTTCAGTCTGATGCAAACGGTATACCTCGACGTCTCGCTGGTTCCCTCGCCGACGTTACCGAGGGGAAAGTTCGAGATGTTCTGACCGGCTTGCCGAATCGTTTGCTGTTTGAAGAGCAATTGAATCGAGTCCTTCATCTTGATCAGGCAACCTTTGGCTTCTCGGCCATTTTGTTTCTGGACCTCGACAACTTTAAACTGGTCAACGACAGCCTGGGCCATGACGCTGGCGACCTGCTCCTGTGCAGTGTTGCCAAGAAACTGGAAAGCTGTTTGCGTCAGACGGATGTCGTGGCCAGAAATCGCACGAAATGGTCCGTCGCACGACACGGTGGAGACGAATTCACAGTCCTGCTGCATTGTCTGCAAAACTACATTGACGCAGAAATAGTCGCAGAACGCCTCATCGCAGCTCTCTCTGAGCCCTTCGCGGTCGGTGTTCATGAAGTCGCCGTCGGGGTCAGCATCGGTATTGCTTTTGGTGGTGGTGATGGCAAATCAGCTGCCGATGCAATCCGCGAAGCGGACACGGCCATGTACTACGCCAAGACAGGCGGCCGAGGTGGCTATCGCATTTTTGATCCGGAGATGCAAACAGTTGCTTCTGCCAGGCTGGCACTTGAATGTGATCTGCGTCAGGCTATCAAGAGTCATCAGTTCTACCTTGAGTACCAGCCAATCGTTCGACTGGCGACTGGCAGAGTTGAAGGATTCGAGGCCCTGTGTCGATGGAAACATCCGCGCGGCGAACGAGTCGGACCAGATGTCTTCGTGCCCGTCATTGAATCGCTTGGTCTCATCGGTCGCCTCGGACGCATTGTTCTCGAACTGGCTTGCGATCAGGTTCAGGAATGGAATCGCAACCGTGCGGAGGATGATGTTGTCAGCGTTACCGTCAACTGCTCATCGGGAGAATTCGGGCAGCCACTGTTCCGAAACGATTTGCTGATGACCGTTGCAAGGGCGGGAATTGATCCCAAAATGCTGAAGATCGAAGTGACCGAGAGTACTCTGATGCAAAATCCGGACCTCGTCCAACAGATCATCAGTGAACTTCGCGACGCCGGGATTCGCATCGGAATCGATGACTTCGGAACGGGTTACTCGTCACTCGCTTACCTGCATCGACTGCCGTTGGACCTGCTGAAAATTGACAAGTCGTTCGTACGCAACATGCACACCTGTACCGAAACACGAGAAATCGTCCGCACCATCATTGCGCTGGCGCAGAGCCTGAATCTTGATGTTGTTGCCGAAGGTGTTGAAACTCCGGAACAGCAA
>CAIJTV010001112.1:0-3628 GCA_903823635.1 uncultured Planctomycetaceae bacterium | reverse complement strand
CGCCTTCGCGTCTTTGCGTGAAAAAATGTCTCACGCAAAGACGCAAAGACACGAAGAGAACCAAACTCAAACGTCTTCTCACAAAGCCAGAATTAACCGGTCTGTTGCTTTGGGTAACTCTACGCTCCCCACAACTCACGCCCACCGTGATTCTTGTACCCTTTCCGCCTTCGCGTATTTGCGTGAAAAAAAATGTCTCACGCAAAGACGCAAAGGCGCCAAGAGAGTGGCATCGGCCATATTGTGCGGATTTTCTGCCGGAGTCACAAGCTCCATTGGTCGCAGCCGGCAATCCGAGTCGATATTCTCCGCCCAAATGACGGAATCATCGGCCTCCCTTTCATCGCAACCCACCCTGACGTCCGCTGAAAAGCTGCTGACGCCGGTGCAGTACGTCCGTGCAGTCGGTCCTCAACGCGGAGAATTGTTGAAGAATCTCGGGATATCGACGGCTCTGGATCTACTGTTACACGTTCCACATGCCGTCAATGACTTCAGCGATCTGCGGCCTGTCGAAAAGCTGGAAAAAGACATCGAACAATCTGTTCATGGCTATGTTGTTGATCGAGATGCCCGCGACCTCTCCAAGGGACGATCTTTGGTCGGTATCCTGCTGAATTGCGACGGGCACTTTGTGCGCGGAACGTGGTTCAACCAGCCGTGGATGTTGAAGAAGTTTCGCGACAACGAACACGTCGTCTTCAGCGGGAAACCGCAGCGCAAAGCCGGACGCTGGGAGTTCAACGGGCCACGCTTTCACATCATGGCCCCCGACGACGACATCGAAGCGGCCGCCGGAGTTTTGCCCCGCTACGCGTTGACGGACGGCATCAAGATGGATGCCATGCGGCGCATGATCCGTGCGGTTGTAGAAGACTTCGCAGCCCTGGTGAGCGACCCCATTCCCGAAGCCTATCGCGAACATCATCGCCTGCCAGCTCTCTCCACCGCTCTGCGCTGGTTGCATCTACCGGAATCCGTCAAGCAATGGCAGGCTGGACGCTATCGAATTCTGTTAGATGATCTGTTCGAATTCCAGCTCGGGCTGGCTTTGCGTCGTCGAACGTGGGGCCGAACGCTCCGCGCGGATGCGATCGAAGTCACCGCGAAAGTTGATGCAAGAATTCGGCGACTCTTTAGCTTTCGCTTCACCGAAGGTCAGGATCGTTCTATTCGAGAAATCACCGGAGACATTCTGCAACCGCATCCAATGCATCGCCTCCTGCAAGCCGATGTCGGCGCGGGAAAGACGGCTGTTGCGGTCTACGCAATGCTGTCGGCGATTGCCGCTGGCAAGCAGGCCGTGTTAATGGCTCCTACGGAAGTCCTGGCGACTCAACACTGGGAGACATTTGAGGAACTGCTGTCAGAGAGCCGCGTTCAACGCGGTTTGCTTCTGGGTGGACTTCCTGCGGCGAAACGACGCGAATTGCTGGAAGGTATCAGCTCCGGGACGACTCAACTGATTATCGGTACCCAGGCCGTGATTCAGGAAAGCGTCAAGTTTAAGAATCTGTCGCTGGTGGTCATCGATGAACAGCATCGGTTTGGTGTTCGCCAGCGCGCCAGCTTTACAAGTCAATCGACCAGTCCGCATGTGCTTGTGATGACGGCGACACCGATCCCGCGCAGTCTCTGCCTGACGCAGTTTGGTGATCTTGATGTTTCGGTGATTCGTGAGCTGCCGCCGGGACGTCAGAAAGTTGTCACGGCCAGAATTCTTGATCAGCCCGAACAGGCACGCATGTGGTTGTTTGTGAAACAGCAGATCGCCAAAGGGCGCCAGGCGTACGTGGTCTGTCCACGTGTTGAAGAGAAAAACGATGAGGATTTCTCATCGGCCGAAGCTGTTTTTCGCAACTTGTCAGCGACGGAACTTGCTGGGCTGCGAGTTGACCTGTTGCATGGCCGAATGGATCGCGAGCACCGACATGCGGTGATGGATCGTTTCCGAAACCATGAAACGGACGTACTGATTTCCACGACGGTGATTGAAGTGGGTGTCAATGTTCCGAATGCCACGATCATGATTATTCAGGAAGCCGACCGCTTTGGGCTGGCTCAGTTGCATCAGCTTCGCGGTCGAATCTGTCGCGGCAGCCATCAGGGCTACTGCTTCTTGTTGTCGCTGACAGAACTTCCGGAGGCGATTGAGCGATTGACAGCTCTGGAGAAATCATCAGACGGCTTTGAGCTGGCGGAAAAAGATGCCGAACTGCGTGGCCCCGGTGACATTCTCGGCCTGCGACAAAGCGGGGCGATGCCGTTGCGAGTAGCGGATCCCGTGCGAGATCTCAGCATTCTTCAAGCCGCGCGGCGTATGGCTCAGGACTTGGTGGACGACGGACGTTTCGATCAGCCGGAGTTCTCCGCATTACGCACGATCGTGTTGTCGAGATTTGCCAACCTTCTCGATCTGCCACAAACGGGATAGCAGGCCGGACCCAGCAGAGCGAGTTCCGGCATTGCACATGACGTCGGAATTCACATTGCTCATTCCGGCCCTCGAGTCACCGCCTCATACGAGATAGAGATTGATAATGTTGACAGTGTTTCATACGGCAGACTGGCATCTGGGTCAGTCGTTTTTTGGCTTCGACCGCGACTTCGAACACGCCGCGTTTCTGGAATGGCTCCTGCAGGAATTGCAGTCACAGCAACCCGACGCGATGCTGTTGGCCGGAGATGTCTTCGACACCATCAATCCCTCCGCGCAGTCACTGCGGCGATACTATGACTTTCTGGCGCGAGCCCATGCGTTGCTGCCGGAACTGCAGATTGTGATCACGGCTGGCAACCACGACGCCGGCGCACGACTGGAAGCGCCGAGCGAACTGTTGCATTCGTTGAACGTATCCATCGTCGGAACTGTCAGTCGCGATGAACAAGGGACGATTGATCTCCGCAAGTTTCTGGTACCATTGAAGAATCATGCAGGAAACATCGAAGCCATTGTGCTGGCGGTTCCATTCCTTCGACCATCGGATGTGCCGTTATTGACAGAGGCGGCTGATCCGTATCTGGACGGCATTCGAGAACTCTATCGTCAGGCGACGAATGCGGCTCTGCAATTCAAGTCGGAACATTGCCCAAACGCAGCCATCATCGCCATGGGGCATTGTCATTTGACTGGCGGGCAGGAATCTTTGGACTCAGAACGTCGCTTGGTAATCGGTGGATCCGAAGCGCTGAATGCCGAAACGTTTGCTTCAGAAATCGCTTACGTTGCCTTGGGACATTTGCATAAGCCGCAGCACTTTTGCGACGGCTCAATCCGTTATTGCGGCAGCCCAATCCCGTTGTCGTTCGCGGAAACGGGTTACGATCATCAGGTTCTAAGACTGAAGTTTGATCACGGGCAACTCCACTCTGTTGAGGCCATGCAGATTCCTCGTTCAGCCAGCCTGAGAACAGTTCCGAGTCACGGAGCGGCATCGATCAACGACCTGTTGCCCCAATCGACGACTCTGGAATTGGATGGCTCATTACCTCCGGAACAGCATCCTTTTCTGGAAGTTCGAGTTCTTGAAGATCAGCCGGATCCGACGCGACGAAAACGCATTGAGGAAGCTCTGGAAGGCAAGGCGGTGCGACTGGCTTCGATCAAAGTCGAATCGGCGACTCGTCG
>CAIJTV010001111.1:0-1742 GCA_903823635.1 uncultured Planctomycetaceae bacterium | reverse complement strand
GAACAGTTCGACCAACGAGTCCAAATGCAGTACCTGCGAGCGAGGTTCTACGACGCGGCGAATGGACGGCTTGTGGGACTCGATCCTGTCTTCGGCTACTTGCGCGATCCGCAGAGCTTCCACAAGTACCTTTATGTGCATGCCAACCCCATCAACGGTATTGATCCGAGCGGACGGGAGTTTTCAGCAATCGGTATGACGAGTGTCTCATCGATTGGCGGATTCCTGAACAACTTAACGGGAGAAGTTGGCCACAACGTGATGAATGGCCTTTATCATCGCCAAATGGTCGACTGGAATGGTTTCTACTTTGGGATCGGGTTGGCTGCACTTGGTCCGCTTGCCGCAGTCGTTCAATTCAGTTTCGGCGCGTTTAAGAATATAAGTGCTTGGATCCGCTTGCCCTCAACCACAATGGGACACTGGACCGGCGCAAGAGGACTTTCTGATTTCATTCCCAATATCGGTCCAATCAGTGGCTTTTTTGGCCCGATTAGTGTTCGGTTCCGGAATATGTTCCCTGATTTCAGTCCCTTCATTCATGTGCTCGCGACTGGGGCTGGAGCCGTGAAAGCTGAAACCAAAATTGTGTTAAACACTTCGCAAGTAACACGGAGTGGACGAACCACTGCTGATTTTGTCGACGCAGATAAGTGGTTGGCTCGTCAGATGGGCTGGTTTACCTCCGGCGGACTACCAGACGCCGTGGCCGGGAAAAGTTATCGTGTCGCGAACAATCTGGTTTGGCATCATGCAGAGGACATCGGAAAGATGCAGCTCATTCCAGAAATCCTCCATGATGCTGTGCAGCACACCGGTGGGCGTTCGTTGCTTGACCGCGCACTGAGTCTCTTGGATTAGGAGTTACCATGCCAAATGAATTGACTGAGTCATTAAGTCGTTTTCGGTTAAGTTTTGTTTTACGCAATCCTGCCGATCCATACGGTCCTGCGATATTTGAAAAAGTGGTTCCGCCACTCCCCGATGCGGCAATTGTTCAGTTTGAGAATCGCATCGGCGGGAAATTGCCGGCGAGCTATCGCGAATTCATCAGCCAATACAGCGATGTGCTGATTCATGGTGGCCAATTTCAAGATGTATCGGTCGGTGTGTTTTATGGTCTTCGGAGTGATAGCGTCGAATCCTACCGCCTGGATTGGAAATTCGACGTTACTAGAGGAAGAGTTTCGGATGACTGGATTCCAATTACTTCGGACACTGGTGGGAATTGGATTTGTCTGGTTCTGAAGTCGTCTAACTCTGGCTCCATATTTTGGTGTGATCACGAAGATCCCAATTACACTGAGTTATTGGCCCGAAGTTTTGACGACTTTATTGCGGGTATTCATGCTCCTTAGCGGACGGAAGAGAGGCACGCGGGACGACCAAAATCAGTGGCAAGCCGCCCGTCCTGTCGTACACGGGCGGATGACACGCACCGACCATCGGGATGGCCGTGGTGAATAATGTGCTGACGCCGACTTCTATTGTTTCAGAGGGGCTCGCAAGCTCCACGTCCTTCGACGACTCAGGACGTGCCGCCCATGTTCCGTGTCTGAGAAATGTCGGTAGTACGAACCAGCCGCAGACGCTGGACGAATTGCTCCGGCTCTCTGCCGAGGAACTCGGTCGTTGCGAGATCGCCCGAATGAATCTGCTCTGTGCGACCGGTTTGCCAGGAGCGGAAAACCTGGACGTTGATCAAGACCTCATCCAGTTGGATGCGTGGGCCGAGCGCATTT
>CAIJTV010001110.1:0-7667 GCA_903823635.1 uncultured Planctomycetaceae bacterium | reverse complement strand
TTCCGAGCTCCCTCATTGCGAACAAAACGGAACCAGACAACCAAGAGGGCTCTTTCGCGTCCGAGAATCTACTTCCGAAGCCTGCCAGCATCTTCCAGCAACATCCGAATCACGTCCGCGCTGGAGTAGCGAAACTGAAAGCCTGTTTCATCAACAAGCCGCTTAGACGACACGACCCAGGGATAGCGAATAAAGCTCCACAGAGGCGCGGGGAATCGAAAGATCGGAAGTCGTAAGGCCCACCAACATGTTGTGACAAGTCGGCACAGCCAGTAGGGAACAGGAACAGCAATTCGGCCGCTCATCTTTCCCAGTTCTTTCATGGTGACCATATCCGGTGGGCCCACGTTGAATGGTCCGCGAGCTTCCGCTTTCAAGATCGCCAGTGTCGCCTGAGTGACATCTTCGAGATGAACAAATTGCATCTGAGGATCATCACCGCCCGGCAATGTCAGAACCGGCGGAACCGTAAACAGTGGGATCATGAAATTGCTGACACCGGGGCCGTAGATGATACACGGTCGAGCCCAACTCACGATCAACTTTGGATGAGCCATAGAAAACTCCGCCAGCAATCGTTCGACCTCGACTTTGTCGGCCGCATAGCGATAGTCCGTTCGAGCCCTCAACGGTTGCTCTTCTGTCATCGGCACTGGGTTATCCGGCCATGCTCCATATGCCGTGGCACTCGAGGCCACAAAGAGTCGCTTCGCTCTGGATTTGGAAACAGCCGTCAGGAGATTCCTGGTGCCCTCAACATTGATCTGATGCATCCGCCCTTCGTCGCGCATGGGATTTACGACAAAGGCCAGATGAAGAATTGTATCAGGGTCAAACTGCTGTACGTGCTCGGAAAGCCTTGAGCTTGTAATGTCACAATTCTCAAATCGATCGGGAGCATCGCTTCGTGGCGCGACGACATCCAGGCCAAGGATCTGAGCCGCCGGCCACGCTGCCCGAATCGCGTTGACCAACGATCGACCGTAAAAGCCGGAACTGCCCGTGATAAGAATTCGCTCAGGATTCATCGTAACGACTGGAAGAACAACAGGAGCCCGGGGTTTCAGTAATTGACAGGGTCAGGATTGTAGCCCCTGCCCTGCCCCACGTCCAAAGAGCGATCCCCGGTCCCCATCAATCCGCTATTCGTCGATTCTTGTGAGCAGCATGATCAGTTGTAGTTCGGTGGACGAAGAATTCTCTGACGTACGCTTACTGAGCGATGAAACAGGAGTCGGGTGTCCAACGTGGATTCGGCAGGTTCCTTCTGCAGCGTCTTTCGCGAGAGAGTATCGATCAATCTTCCCGGCATTCGCCGTGTCCTGTCCTTTGTCGTCGCGACTTGTGACGAACGTTCGAAAAGTGATATCCACCTTTTCGGATGGTTTGGCATCCTTCGCAACTGCATACTCAGGCACCGTCTGAACTTTCGCTTCCAGCATCAGTCCCAGAAAGAGCGTCCTGACGATTGGCTGGTCACCGGTGGCTCCCTGCCCGACGACAGGTACAGATCCCGAGATCACAGGAACATGATTCCCGGAGGCGACGTGATTGGTGAGCCGCTCTCGGCAAATCAAAGTACCGTGATGCCCAGATTTGGCTTCCTGCAGTGTCGTGAGTTGCTGCCGAACTTCTTCAACCTCGGACGCACCCGTAATCATCTGTTCGATGTTTCCACGATCTGCCATATCCACGGGAATCCACCATGCTTCCAGGCGATAGGTTTGACCTCCAACAACCGACGATGTCAGTTCCTTCAGGAATTCTGCGATTTCCGCGTGCACCTTTTCTGTCTGTCGGATCATCAGAGAATTACCAAGATCGTGAATCAGGTCGTACCCGTCTTCACTCTCCCAGGACTCGTTGGCGATCGCGTCCTTGATAAGATCACCGATGGAAAGTCCATCCGTATTTGCCAAATAGCTCTTCAGGCTCGGTTCTTCGCTTTCGTCGACGGATCCACGGACAAAAACACTTCCAGATGCCCCACCACCAAGCCCGCCCAGTTGGACCGGTTCAGCCGGTACATTAAAGAACCCGCCACCGCCGCCACCAAATCCACCTTGTCCGCCGCCAATGAGCCCCAGGTCAACCCCTGTGACCTGAGAGGAACCAGCATTGAACCGGTGATGCTGGCGAGGCGTAACCAGCGGGGTAATGTCGTAGAACTTAACAACCAGCGGTTGAATGGCTTCCGCCGCAGCGACCTCCTGAGCAGAAGTCTGCGGTGTGAAACTGAGCATTCCAGCGACTAGCAACCCAAAGAACCTGACCATGTCATCCCCTTCTAAAAGATCATTGATCTCATCAGATTCCAGAAACGTGCGTTGCGTTTCCTGATCCGCCGGATTTCAACTTCTCCAGAAGAAGTTCGGTGGATTCCTCAGACAAAACAGGCGGCCGATTGTCTCCTGAGGCTGCGATAATTCTGCGGTCAGGGTATTCTTCCTGTACGAGTTCCAGCGTTATTCGTAACTCATCAAGAGGCAGCCGGGGCTTTAACCTGACTGCAGTTTGGGATTGAATCTGCCAACCACAACGCGTTTGCTGCCGATCATCGTGATCTCAAGGACCCTCTTCGATGATTCGAAGTCTTTCAATCTCTGCGTTTGTCGCGATCTTCGCCCTGATCACGCCGACATTTGCTCAGGAATCACGCCTGTTGTCGCCTCAGGAAACTGCGACTGAAATTGACCGGCTATTTGCCGAATCGTGGCAGAAACAGTCTGTCGAGCCTGCACCAGCAGCCAGCGACGAAGAATTTGTGCGAAGGCTGTATCTGGATCTGGCTGGCAGAATCCCGGCCGCCGCAGAAACTCGCGAGTTCCTTGAGACTACATCACCCCAGAAACGCACGGAACTGGTAGAGTCTTTGCTGGACGGCCCCGCATTCGTGCGCCATTTCACCATCATCTGGCGAAATGCACTGATCCCGCAAGCCTTTAACGATTTGCAGACTCGTGGTCTTGTTCCGGGGTTTGAAGCCTGGCTGTGGAAACACTTCTCGGAGGAGACTCCATACGATCGCATGGTCCACGAGCTGATCACAACTCCGATCGATTTCGGTGACAATGCAGGCAACGTTCTCAATGCCGCCAGCAGCCCCAGCGCATTCTTTATTGTTCGCCAACTGCAACCAGAAAACCTGGCCACCGGAACCTCTCGCGCGTTTCTTGGGGTTCGCCTGGATTGTGCTCAATGTCACGATCACCCGTTCGACAAATGGAAGCGTAATCAGTTCTGGAGTATGGCGGCCTTCTATTCCGGCTTTCAACGCCCCGAAGGCGTTGATCCGGAGAATGCGTTGATGATGTCCATGAATGAAGTCAAGGGGGCGCGATCAATCAAAGTTCCTTCCACGGGCGATGTCGTTCCGGCGATGTTTCTGACCGGCACTGAACCCGAATGGACCGAAGAATCGGTACCTCGACAGGTGTTAGCCGATTGGGTCACATCGAAAGACAACCCGTGGTTTGCAAAGATGGCAGCGAATCGACTTTGGGCTCAGTTTCTGGGTCAGGGAATTGTCCAACCGGTGGATGATTTTTCGGACAACAATCCGCCTTCTCATCCGGAGGTGCTCGACTTGCTGGCCGAACAGTTTGCCGCTCATGATTTTGATCTGAAGTATCTGGTTCGCACCATCACGGCCACTCGAGTTTATCAAACGACCAGTCGCCAGACTCATGCCAGCCAGGCCGATCCCAATCAGTTTGCTCGCATGGCCCTGCGCGGCCTGACGCCCGAGCAATTCTTTGACAGCCTGGCCGAAGCCACGGGATACTATCAGCCGTTTCGAACGGACAATCCCTTTGTGATCGACGCCGATTCGCCACGCGGTCGATTTCTGGAATTGTTTCGCGACGAAAATGAGTCTCCGCTGATGAAGGAGACAACGATCCTGCAGGCTCTGGCGATGATGAATGGCGACTTTGTCGACAACGCCACGACCCTCGACAACAGTCAGACACTTCGAGCTGTCGTCGACTTTCCTTTGATGTCCAATAAGGAACGCCTGGAGACATTATTCATCGCAGCTCTCAGTCGTCGCCCCACGGACGACGAGAAGACCAGCTTCGGCAAATACGTTTCTGATGGCGGTGCATCGGGCAATGGCAAAGATGCATTCGCCGATATCTTCTGGGCACTGTTGAACAGTAGTGAATTTCTTTTGAATCATTGAGTCTCAGATAAACCGGAACATGATGCAGACAGTCGATTCAATCGTTTAACGGCAAGCCACAGGCGGCGCCCGATTTCGCATACGCCTACGGCTGGCCATTAAACGAAAACGCTTGATACGCGAATAAATCGACCGTTCGCTTGCGACTCGCAAGGACCTAAACATGATCAATCGCCGAACCTTTTCAAAGTATGCCGGGCTCTCGTTGCTTGGCTCGTCGATGTCCGGATGGCTTCCCCGATTGGCAGCCGAGGTTCAGCAGTCCGGCACCAAAGCACCTCGGTCATGCATCCTGTTATGGATGTCCGGCGGGCCAAGCCAGATGGAGACCTTCGACCCCAAGGAGGGTCAGGAGAACGGTGGCCCAACTAAGGCCATCGAGACCAGCGTGCCCGGAATTCGCATCGCCGAAAACCTGCCGAAGGTCGCCACAGTTATGGAGCATTTAGTGCCGATCCGTTCCATGTCGACGAAAGAAGGCGACCACACCCGAGCAACCTACTACATGCGAACCGGGTATCTTCCGCAGGGTCCCATTCAGTACCCAGCGATGGGTTCATTCCTTGGGAAGGCTCTGAAGAAACCGGAGTGTGATCTGCCATCATTCATCGCCGTGAATCCGTTTCGAGCCTTCAGCCCGGGAGCATTCGGGCCTGGTTTCCTCGGACCATCGTGGTCTCCGTTAGTTGTTGCGTCAGAAATGGATCAGCAGCAGAACGTTTCGTTTGAAGTGCGAAATCTCAAGCCTGCGGATCGCTTACCAGCGGCTCAGGTCGACTCGCGATTGAGTCTGTTGAGTACTCTGGAGCATTCATTTCTATCAGAACGTCCCGATGGCCCGGGACACAGTCATCTGCAGTCTTATGAGCAGGCCGTTCGCATGATGAAGTCGGAGGCTGTTGCAGCATTTGATCTGGAACAGGAAGAAGCGTCACTCCGAGATGCCTACGGTCGAAATGCGTTTGGACAGGGTTGCTTGCTGGCTCGTCGTCTTGTCGAACGAGGCGTCTCGTTTGTCGAGGTTTCTCTGAATGGCGTTGACGGACTTGGCGGAGCCGGCTGGGATACTCATCAGGACAACTTCAACGCCGTCAAAGGTCTCTGTGGAATTCTTGACCCTGCGTGGGCCACGTTGATGACCGATCTGAAGCAGCGGGGATTGCTCGAGAATACGCTGGTCGTTTGGATGGGCGAGTTTGGACGCACGCCAAAGATCAACGAGAACACCGGCCGCGATCATTGGCCTGGAAGCTGGAGCACTGTACTCGGCGGAGCCGGCACCAAAGGCGGTCAGGCTTACGGAACCACCAGCGATGACGGCATGGAAATCAAGGATGGTTTACTGACCGTCCCCAATCTCATGGCCACGATCTGCCGAGCCCTCGCGCTGAATCCGGAATCTACCAACCTCAGCAACATCGGCCGCCCGATTCCTCTCGCTGATCACGGTTCAGCGGCGGTGCAAAGTCTGTTGAATTCTTAGATTGCCGATGACAGGCTTCGGAACTCAAACCATCTCGAATTCCGCCGCCCGACCTGTCATACTACGCACTCCGGGCTGTGTCGCGTGTAGGTTCGCAGCCTAAAAACAGCCAAATATGCCTGAGTTGGATCCGCACCGATTTGAGTTCACGCAAAGTCAAAGAGTGATGTATGCAAGACAGTCAGAGTGCTTTCAGATGCCTTCTGCATCTCTTCCTGTTCACCGGGACTTTTTCAGCCGCAGTTTTTCCGGCACATGCTGATGAAACGAAAACGGTTTGGGGACTAAAGGCTGGCGATCGGTTTGTGGTGAGCCTAATTTCAGTCAAGCATACCGAAGTGACGATCGGTGACCAGCCAGCCACCAGCTCGGACACTCGGGATCGGTTTGAGATTGAATACCGTGTTACTCAAGTGCGAAATTCAGGCGATGCGGTCATTGCGGCAAAAATCCGGAAAGCCAGTCGGGATGTTGGCGAGGCATCTCAGGATTCACTGAAGGCCTCAGCACGTTCCGCCAGAGCTCTCGAAGATCTTCGCATCGGATTTGAGATCGATTCCACCGGACAGATTCTGACAATCACCGCACGAGACAGAGACGCTGTCCTCGTCGCACTTTCGGGACTGGATGTGTCGACTTCTCAACTGCTACGTGATTCCTGTCCCGATGATGTGATCGCTGCCTGGCTGAGCCGTCCTTTCTGGGCCGGGCTCACAGGCCAGGTTGATGAGCTTCCACAAGGTAGTGATCAGAA
Organism: uncultured Planctomycetaceae bacterium; assembly: GCA_903823635.1. Lineage (GTDB taxonomy): Bacteria > Planctomycetota > Planctomycetia > Planctomycetales > Planctomycetaceae > SXXK01. The sequence continues at coordinate 1,247 of CAIJTV010001110.1, read as the reverse complement.
GGAGAAGCAAAAGTCTCCGCTGACCAGAAAAGATTCCATCGCCATCGGGCCGTTTGGCGTCATGCAGACCACATTGGAGCTTCAGCCAAACGCAGCTGACAAAAATGAAGAGTCGATAACCGTGACCGGCAAAGGGCGTTTTGTTCCCCTGGTCGTGCCAAATCGGGAAACGATCTCGTCAAAGATTCCACTACAGAATGTTACGGCAGAACTGGATGAGTACTCAGGAAAGATCCTTCTTGCTCAGGAGAAACCAAAAGAAGAAACACTTGTGCCCGACGGTGATCTTCCTGAGTTGCGGCCAGAAATCCTTCCGCATCAGAAAGACGTCCACTTTCAGTCGATGGAAGTCAATATCCGGATGCATGGCAGCGGAACCCTCAAAGGATCAGCGGGGAGCGCGGACCAGAACGTCACCTTTCGCCAAACTCAAATGCAGGCATGGATACTGACCGAACTTGCTTTTGCTCGGTCTGAGTATTTTTATGATGTGCCGGTACCGATTCCGGCAGCCCCACGTTAATCGCCTCTTCTCTGCTGTCGGCAAGCGTCCCGGCTGGCACTCTCAAATTTCCGAAGGCTGAACGTTCGCCTGAAAATGTGGGATTGAGCGGCCAACAACGGTCACTTTGGGTAAGAATTCACTGTTTCTGGCCACTGCAAAGTCGTTAGCGAATCAGGACACGTCTATGATTCGCCGCAGCGAAATGTGTTTGCGGACTTTGCGAATGAATTCTCAAACCTCACTGCAGGAGATCGTCGAACGATCCTCCCTGTTTATTTCTCCTTGAATCGAATTGAAGGACTGTTGTCGTCATGTCTGATCCGTCTCGCGACACTCTGGAAACATTTGAAAACCCGTTTCCTCAGCGAAATTTTGTTGTTGAAACAGTGGCTCCGGAGTTCACCTCTGTGTGCCCGAAAACTGGCCACCCGGATTTCGGAACGCTGACCATTACGTACATTGCGGACAAAGTCTGCTACGAACTGAAGTCACTGAAACTTTACTTGCAAGAATACCGAAATCATGGTGCGTTTTATGAACGCGTCACAAACATGATTCTGGATGATCTGGTCGCGGTTACTCAGCCACGCTGGATGAAAATTGAAGCCGCCTTTACGCCTCGCGGTGGTATTCGCACGACAGTGATCGTTGAACACGGTACGCGACCTTAGGTTCGAACTGATTCAGGACTGGAGAATGTACATGGCCAAGGCATGGGGCGGACGATTTCATCAGGCGACGG
>CAIJTV010001109.1:0-2044 GCA_903823635.1 uncultured Planctomycetaceae bacterium | reverse complement strand
CTGCAAATCCGCCAAGACACAACGTCTGCCAAAGAGATCTGGAAGGTCGACCGAACCAGACGCATGCCAGAGTCAACAGCCCGGCCGTCATGACGGCGCCTCCGAATCCTGCTCGATCATGAGCAATCAGTGGAATGAGCCGAGGATTAATCGCGTGCAAATCCTCGCGATTCATTCCCATGAACGTCAGGTCCGTCGGAACGAAGACGCTTGTCATGCCAATCAACTGAATCGTCAGGCCAGCTCCGATCATGCCAGCCGCAACACAGAGCAAAAGAAGTCGGCCAATGCCTGCAGTTGTTTTCCATTCGATTGGTACCGATGGAGCAAGAATCGCAATCCATTTTGTGTTTGGTACAACGGCAGGTTTTGGACGCAACTTCCAGAGACCCCACAGAAAACATGGCAGCAGTACCAGTGTGGCGGCGCCGTGCCAGGTGTCCAGATATCCGTAGCCCAGATAGGTCAGGAAACTCCCAAAGCCAGTGATGCCACTGGTTGTCAGAGTCCACCACGCCCATTGTTCGCCATCTCGCAAAGGAAATGCGGCCATCCAAACATAGAGGGCCGCAATGGCAATCAGAGAACCTCCAAAGCTGATGCGATCATGAATCATGAAATGCACGATCCGGCATTCATTGATCCCGCACAGCTCTTCGGGTTGCATCTGCAGATAGGCGACATCGTGAGGCAGAAAATGGCCGGTCGCCGATTGAAACGTAGCGAAGACACCGGCCAGTCCAAGACACAGTCCGCAGAATGTGATCAGCGAACATCCGTCGCCAATCAGCGTCTCAAACAGGCCTTGGTCATCGCGTTGCATGTCAATGTCTTGCGAAGGAGGTTGGTTGGTTCTGACAAAACCGGGACACGCATCTTCGAGTAACCTCTTTCGACACGTTTTCTCTGGTTTGCTCGGGAGCCAGTCCCGGTCCTGTCAGAGGCTATGAGCCTACTCCGCAAATTTGCGACTGCTGAGCTTGTCGGCCTTGGGAAAATCTTCGGGAATCGGCAGTGTCACTTTGCCGGTGGCCGCCCATTCGGTGCCGCGTTGCAGAGTTGTGATGAAGCCGACGCATTCCTGCGAGTATTCCGCATGCCCCATCGGAGTATGGAAGACTCGACCTTTGCCATAACTGATCGTAAAGATCATCGGCTCATGACGACCGGTGACTTGTGATTCCGCGGTGGCCAGAACCTGCATGTTTTTCGCCGGGCCGCGAAGTTTGTCGTAGAGTTCATCCTTGGCGTGCATCCATTCGACAGGCATGCCTTTTACGATTGGATGCTCGCGATCGCGAATGACAACGGGAAACTCCCATTGAGCTCCATGGTTGCCGCCGTTGCCGGGCGTTTCATCTCGAACAACTTTGCCTTCAGCGTTGACGTAGACGTACGGTCCGTCTTTTTCTGTTCGACCACCCCAGCCGCCGAGTCCGATCATTTCGTTATACGCAGGCCATTCCGGGAATGAATTATCGGCGGCATGCACAACGACGAAACCGCCACCATTGCTGACAAAGGTTTCGAAGGCCTTCTGAGTTTCCTCAGGCCACGGAGCAGCACCGTGACCGAAGTTGCTGATGACAACCGAGTACTTGCTGAAGTCCGGCTTGAAGTTGGGATCGGTTCCTTGGGGTGCGGCGGTTGCGACGTCGACAGTGAAGAGTTTGGTTTGTTCGAGATACGCTTTCATCATCTTTGTGGTTGTCGGCCAAACGCCATGATTGTTCTGCCCGTCAACGATCAGGGCCTTCATGGGTTCGGCGGCGTGTAATGAGGTGCTGCCGATAATCAGGGCAGCAATCGCGGTGAGTAACAGGGTTCGCATGGGTTTGGATTCCTCGCGGAAAGTGGTGGGGAACGGACTTGCCTTTGTAGCGTAACGGCGCGAGCCGTCCGGTGAGTGTCTAAGAAAAGAAGATGACGAACAACCATACCTTGTCGGTGGGTTGATGAATTGAGATCTAAAACGTGGAGTTCCTGTCGTGCGCGATTATTGGATTTGAGGCCGTCACGGGATACGTGCGACAAAAGCCGTGGG
>CAIJTV010001108.1:0-4557 GCA_903823635.1 uncultured Planctomycetaceae bacterium | reverse complement strand
GGAACTCGGATCCAGTGTTTCACTGAACCGCACGATCACGCCATTACTGTGTGACTCAATTGCCGTCGGCAGGGGAAATGGTTTTCCTGTCAGGCGAACTCGCTGTAGGCAGCCGTCTTCAGCAGCATAGCTTTGCCAGCCTTCTGTTCCTGCCACATACATGCAGCCATCGTGGTGATTGAACGCGACGCGGCAGACGCCGCTTAGATAATCGCCAGGCAAAGGAACGACGGCTCCTTGAGCTTTACCGTTCACGACGTCTCGGAGAACCAGATATGTTTGACACGCACCGAAAGAGGTCCCGATTGCAGCTCCACTGAGCGATCCCAGACGTTTGTCTGTTGGAAGAAATCCGATTTCACCGGAAGAGTTGTCCAGCCCTCGAGGAAGGAATACCAGAGGCAAATCGTAGCCGTACTTTCCGTGATCGGACTTGGGACCTTTCAAGCCATGGTAGCTGTGGCCAGCGACTTCAAAGATCGCCGACGCAGGAGTCCAGGTTCCTTCCTGCACACTGCTAAGGACAACGGAACCGTCGGGAGAAACTCCGATCCCGTTGGAATTGCGAAGACCGTTCCCCAATGATTCAATCGCGCCGGCGGAATCCATGCGAGCGACTCCGAAGTCTCCGGAAGAGATGGCCCAGTATAATCGACCAGCCTGATCCTGCTGCAGCGAAGTGCAGAAGTCATGACCGCCGGTTGTCGGGAAGGCATTCGTGACGCATTCGTAAAAGTCCGTTTCATGATCGCCGTTGAAGTCGTGCAGTCGAGTAATCTGGTCGGATCCCAGCACCAGAATGTTTTCATTCTGAATGACGATTCCGAGTGCCTGATAAAAGCCGGCGGCGATTCTCTGCCAGCGCAGAGGTTTGGTGGCCATCGAATCGATTCCATCGACAAGCCAAACTTCGCCCATCAAAGTCGACACGACAACTCGGCCGTCTTCCAGACATCCAACGCCGCCAATTCGCATCGCAGATTTGAAGGGATTGGAAGCGACTGGAGGCAACGTCACAGTATCAAGAGCCGTCGGCCCTGAATCATCGGCCAAGACGCCCTTGGTTTCGACGATCTTTTCAGCCCATTGTCCGGTGGCACCCGCAAGATACTGATCACTGGTCACAATTGAGCCTGGATCAATCGTCGCTGGCGGTTGAAGGCTGTCTTTGGGACCGGAAGAGATCTGAATCGAGACCGCCCCGGGAACGTTTCCGCCGTCGAATTCAACACCCAGAGAACCATCGCGTTCGGCAAGCTTGACTCCGGCAATCTGTTGTCCAAGGCTCAGACGAATCACCTTGCCGTCCGCGGTCACGGAACTGATCTGAGGAAGCTGGTCGTTCGTCGCATCGACCTTGGCTCCGGCCGGTGAGGCAACGATCTTCAGGAACGACGCGGGCAGAGATCCGTCAAACTGCAATGTGCGAACGAGCTGGCCGTCAACGACCGAGATGTTATCCAGAATCGTCGCATCACCAATTTGTGTGGAGAAGGCGACATGCTTGCCGTGTCGGTAGTACCCGAGATAGCGACTGTTGATTCCTTGCGGAAGCTGCCATCCTCCTTGAGTGAAATCGAGGAATCGCTGGCCCGCAGGTTCGACGCCGCCCATCAGACCAAAACGAACAAATCCCCACTTCACAAAGCCGCCCTTCCACGCATCAGTGAAGGTGATTCGCAATGGGTCGTAGAGCATCGTCGTCTTGCTGTCAGCGTCGACTTCTACGTTGACGCCTTTAAACGTCGTCTGTCCAAAATGGCGAGTCAACTGGCAGACAACATTCCCCGAGTCGACTTCATTCAGACTTTGGTCGAAGCTGACCTCTTCCGGATTCTGACCCCAGTGCCCAAAACCTCCGCCATCCAGCCCCGGGAATTGCGGCAGCACGTCGACAGGCCCGCTCGGCCGATGATCCAGAAACTGTTCGGCTTGGCGCGAGTAAAAATCTTTGACGCGGTTCTGAGGAAACGGCAGCTTAGGATCGGATTGTGCGGCAGCATCCATGGTCAACAGATGGAGGCAAATCAAACCTGTCAGAAGGAAACGTACGTGAGACATGCGAGATCCAGGCGGGAAATAAACAATAATATCCATCAGGAGTGGCACAGTTGAACGAATAGAAGTCGTCCTGTCTACCAGATGCTCGTCTGCGACACAGTTGTCGCCGGAGTGCGACATACGGCGCGCCTCTGAGCAGTCTGCACACACATCCGCAATGCGTGGCGGCTCGCATCGATACTCGTGCGAATGTCTCGAAGAGCCATACACGCCGTCGCTGGGACTCGATCGTGAGTTATTGATTTCGTCGCTTGTCGCCGATCCGGAGGTCACGGCGAGGCCAGTCCGGCATGGCACGTTCCTTGCATCTCAGGATTTCTCATCCTGGCGATACGTTCGCTGCACGAGTAGCCCCGCAGCAAAGGTGCAGCAGCTTCTCCCACCACTTGTTGATAAGGATAATGCCATGACCACACACGCTACCGTAAGAGTCGCATTGGAAGCTCAGTTAGGGGAACTGACTCGACGAAGTGTTGAGATTGAATCGGATCTCAGCAATCCCGGGAGCAGTGACTGGAGTGAGAACGCTGTGGAATCCGAAGACGACGAGGTTCTGTCTCGCGTGGGGCGAGTGACGAAGGACGAGATTCAGGAGATCCGACTGGCTCTCAATCAGATTGAAACCGGCCATTACGGAACCTGCACGGCCTGCGGTGAAAAGATTTCGCAGGAGCGTTTGGCTGTGATGCCTTATGCCACGAAGTGTATTCGGTGCGCATGACGGTGCTACATCGTTGGATTTGCCAGCCCGACCACATGCTTTCTGCCTTGGGAATGCCATCGTCTTGCCCACACATGTCCCGTCGTGGCCCCGGTGAATTCTGAGTAATCCGAACAGTTGGCGTTCGATAAATCCACGGGGGAGCACTACGGCAGGTTTGCCGGCAAGTTATCTGTGGGACTGCCTCAAGCAGAATCCACAAGGATAAACATCGTGGCAGTTACGCCCGGACGGGAACGAGAGTTTCGGGAGCATCCCTGGATCGTCGGTCTCTTGTTCTGAGTGAATCCGACACTTATTGATTTTCAGATTCCGGGGACTGGACATTCTTTTGAAGCTCCGCCAGTTGTTCCTGCAACTGACGGACCTGTTCCTGAAGCTGTTTGATGGCCGCCTGAGTTTGCAATGAAGCGGCAGTTGCTTCTGCGGCCTCTTCACCATTGTCAGGGGCTGCAATGATGATTCTGGAAACAGAGTTCTCTGCGGGAGCGGACTTCTCGGCCATCTGACGCAGTTTCTCAATCAATGCCTGGACTTCCTTTTGTTCGCCCGGCACGCCACCCTCAATCAGCAGGCCGGGATGAATGCGACGCACTCGCACGTCTGGATTGGCATTTCCCAGCAATTCATCAAAATCCTCGGCGTCCATTCGTGCGGGAACGACCATCGTGGGCACTTGCATTTTTCGAGGAGTCACGGAAATCTCCTGCCGATCGCCTGCTCGAAGCACAATGAGTTTCACAGGGGAGCCGTCAGATTCTGAAACCGTCGCGACAAGCTGACTCAGCGATTCCAGATCTTTGTCGTTGATGCTGAGAATGATGTCGTCTTTTTTTAGCCCGGCCTCCTCCGCGGGAGTTCCTTCTCGCACTTCCAGGACAACCAGTCCTGTGTTGCCCAGTTTCAGGTGACCTCGCAGAAGCTCACTGGATTCTTCGCACTGGACGCCAAGGACGTATCTTTCTTCGGTCATTGATTCCGGCGCAGGCCCGGTATTTGAGCCACCGTCTGCCTTCGAGCCGTCAGTGGTTTCAACTTCAATGTTCGCGGGATTCAGCGCGGGTTGCAACATTCTGGCCTGATCACCATTGAACTGATACTCCTTGCGTTTCCCTTCCGCATCAATGATCACAATCTTCCCACTGACGCGAGACTTCGGCTTGGCCGCCGGGTTCTCAACCGCGTCCGCATCGTGCTTCTCGTCGTTCCTCAAGAACGTGACCGTAAGAGGTAGCTCATGGACCTCTATCGCAATGCTCTTGTTTCCGGCCGCGTTCAAATCTTCATCAAGCTCTGACAAACCATGTTCGTCGCTCAGGAAATCACCAACGGCTTTCAGCGAATCACTCACAAGCGAGCCACTGAGAAGTGATTCATTGTCAAAACAGGGGACAGAAGTGGCAAGACTGCCACTGATCAAGCCGCCGATCAGGAGAGCGGAAAGCGATTTCATAAGATGCTCCATCAGCCTTAAGGAAATACTGGAAAGAAATATTGACGATCAGTTGTGAGGTTCGAGCACTTCATTTTGTGAAGGCCCGCGTCGGTTAAGGAACAGCCGCAAATCAACTTCCGGATGCTTCTATGCCTTGAAATCACAAGCCGAAACGTCAATGAGGGATTGAGCTGTCGCGTTCTACTAATGTCTCCGTAGATCCCTCGCTGACGCGTCGGGTTATGATAATTCCCTTCGTTTTCGCCCTGCTGATCTCCGGCAGACAGGACGTGGCGAAATCCCGACGGTTTGGTCAGTGGCTTCTGCAGGCAGTTGCACT
>CAIJTV010001107.1:0-1767 GCA_903823635.1 uncultured Planctomycetaceae bacterium | reverse complement strand
GGCTGGCTGAAAGTGTTCGACTTTGATGATATCGAATGCAGGCGTATGAAACAGCAAAGGACTTGGCGATGAGAACGGGTTGTCAGCAGACAAATCGAAAGATGTATTCACAGCAGGTTCGTTCGTGGAAAATGGTTGATTAGCAGGGAATGGCTCAGCGGCTGAAGACACAGCCCCGACAACAATGGTCGCCGCAAGCGCAGAAGCGGCAGCAAGATTCTGTCGGGATTGCAGCGAGAACAGAGCGTTTCGAAACGTGTCAGAGGTCATAGCGTTTTTCCCGTTGATGAAGAGTGCCGAATCTCAGAAATCGGCCAATCAGCGATGGCGAAGTGTAATGTGAGTTCCGTCGCTTGTCTGCTCAGGCGACGATGAAGCCGCACGCGTCGCAAGAGTTGCGTGTTTGGCTACGGACGAATTTCCATCAGCGGCTCTGTCGTGATTCTGACATCGTCGACAAACAACGTGGCTGGCTGATCTCCAAATGAGTGGGCGGAGATGCCGACTTCCAGACTGTCATACATCATGCCTCGGAATGGCAATGTCGGCCCGTGACTGTCGACGACTAACTGTTCGTCCTGCCAGACCTGAACGTGTCCCTCATCGGGATGCAGGAACACGTGCCACGTCACCTGCACCCATTGATCGGTCGGAAAAACAGCCTTTGCTTCAGAAGCCTGACGATACTTGGGCTTCTCCAGTGCTTTCAGTTCGACTCCCAATTCCTGACCATCAAACAGCATGAGTCTGATCCCCGGCGATTCCTTCACTTCTCGCCCTTCGAGATCGGCCAGTGTGAATGGTCGCGTCGACCCGTCAATTCGAAACCACGCCTGAAACCAGAAGTGTTCGTTCTGTTCGAAGTAAACAAAGCCTGTGCCGAGCGATGCCTTTGCGCAGATCATGCGGGATGATTTCGCCGGGCAAATACATCGCAGAGACTGCTGGCCGCTGTGAGCATGAAGCTTTGATGGACCGACAGACGCATCAATGAATCCAGCCTTCTCGTTCAGGATCTGATTGCGGAGAGCAACATAATCGGAAACGGCTGGTGTTTGAGGCGTTTGCAGAGTGAACTCCGTCCACTTGCGTTGTTCCCCAATCAGCGATCGCAGGCCGTCGACGCCTTCAGGCACATCTTCGAATCCATCTGCAAACTCTTTCAGCAACTGATAACGCTTGCCCGAATCAGGGTCGACGCGGTAGATTGCATCTCCCTCTTTTACGATGTGGCGAGCGATGCTTTCGGGGTCGAAAATGCGATCCACCCAAGTCCATGTACCTCGTTCGGTGATGACACGAAAAACATTTCCGTCATCGGCCCATTTGTAGCTGATACCATCCAGCACTGCGGAGCGGAGGACTCGGGCCGCGGGATAGGCTTGAATCTCTTCAGGGCCCCGAAACCGAGACAGGCCGACCAAAACGGCGACCAAAATCGCCGCGATGATGCCGAAACCTCGCCAAATCGCCGGGAATCTGACAAACATGGGAATCACTGTTTGAAACAGTAACAAGAATGGCAACAAATCGTCTGCCAGTATACCGACGAAACGCAGTTGGGGGAGTGCAATATTCCGGCGGGGCTTTTGGCCTGCGTTGGTGCCGAGCAATTAGATGGCACCAAACGGATAATTCTCGGGGTGTGCCGCTAGAGGCTGTTTCAAAACCTGATTTGTAGCAATTTCAATGGCATGAGATTTGAAGTTGATTGAGAGCGAAAGGAGTAGCTCTCATGTTAATCAGCCTGTCCTCATGGCCGAAACG
>CAIJTV010001106.1:0-14867 GCA_903823635.1 uncultured Planctomycetaceae bacterium | reverse complement strand
CGGGCAAGAATGCCCATCCTGCCCCAAAATGGAAACTTGACGACAGACTACGCGATGCGTCGCAGGCCATCGATGACAGAAAGTTGAGCCGCACGGATCGCCGGAACGAGGCCGCTGACGATTCCCAGCACGGCCGCAACGATGAATCCGTAGCTGATCCACGGGCCCAGCATTTCCAGAACAGTAAACGGGAAGAACTGCGGCAGAGCGGCGTTCATCGCCTGAAGAAACGCACAGCCCATGCTGACGCCCAGTAGTCCGCCCAGCATCGCGATCAGACTGGATTCCCCAAGGATCATGAACAAAATTCGGGAGCGAGGAAACCCGATGGCCTTCAGGACGGCAATCTCCGTGACGCGTTCTCGCATCGACATCGCCATGGAGTTCGCTGTTACCAGGCACAGCGAGAACACAACAGCCAAACCGATGTTGCGAATCAACACCTGCACATTGCCGAGCATATCCACAAACATCTGAGCGAACGCGGCTTCCGTTTGTGTTCTGGTCGGGGTGTCCGAGCTGCCGAATCGATCATCAATGGCTTTTACAACTGCTGGAATGCCGTCTCCGCTTTTTGTGCGTGCGAAAACAGTTCCCGCGTTGCCTGTGACCGGGCTGTTCTTTTGCTTGAGTCCTTCGTCCAGGTATTCCCAGTTGAACCAGAGTGATCCGGAATTCTTCGGTGCATCAAAGATCCCGCAAAGTTCCAGATCGAGGTCGAACGGATAAATCGTTCCCTTGAGGCGAATCTGCTGACCAACCTTCCAGCCTCGCTCATCCGCAATACGACGATCAATCACACAGCCACGCCGGTTGTCCTGCCAGTTTTTGAGTTCTTCAGGTGAGATGGAATACTCCGGCCAAACCTTGAAAGCGGATTGGGGGTCCGTCGCAAACTGAGCAAACGGCATCGGTTCATCCTGATAAGCTCCACCGAACCAGGCCAGTGGCACCGCCGCTTCGACACCGTCTGTGCTGGCGACATCATCCACGGCAGAAATCGGGACCTGCCCGGTAAACCCCTGAATGTTCATGACCACGATGCGATTGGTCTGTTCCGCATCATTGCGCCAGGTTTCCTGCGACGCCATAAATCCATACAGCACTGTCATCAGCGCGAGACTGAAACCGACGGACAGAATCGTCAGCAGGCTGCGGACTTTGTTGCGGCGAATGTTTCTCCAGATGTAGACAAGGATTTTCATCGTGATCCTTCCTTACCAGACGGTGGTGTCGGAGCAGAAACAAGCACACCTTTTTCCAGATGAACCGTCCGCTTGGCTCGATGAGCGGCATTTGGGTCGTGAGTCACCATGACGATCGTCTTCTGGAACTCGACATTCAGTCGATGCATCAGATCCAGAATCTCAGCGGCCGATTTTGCGTCCAGGTCACCGGTCGGTTCGTCAGCCACGATCAAAGTCGGATCCGTCACAATGGCTCGCGCGATGGAAACTCGCTGTTCCTGACCACCAGACAACTGCCGCGGATAGTGATCAATACGATCGCTGAGTCCCACGACTTCCAAAGCCGCCTTCACATGGTCATCTCGTTCGCGACGTGACAGCGAAGTCAGCGTGAGCGGCAATTCAACGTTCTCATAAGCCGTGAGTACCGGGATCAGATTGTAGAGCTGAAAAATGAAGCCGATGTGTCGAGATCGCCATTTCGCAAGCTGGCCCTCGGAAGATGCGCCAAGATCCTGATCACATACGATGACCTTGCCGGAGGTTGGTCGATCGAGTCCGGCGATCAGATTGAGCAACGTGGTCTTGCCGGACCCCGATGGTCCCATCAGAGCAAGGTAATCGCCGGCCCAAAGATTCAGATTGATGCCGCTGAGAACTGGCACCACCATCTGTTCGCGGCGGAACTCCTTGCAAACATCGCTGACTACGACGACAGGTTTATCGTTTTGAGATGCGTCGGACACGCAGGGATCCTTGTGACTTTAGGTTTTCGGTTTAAGGTTTTCAGTTTTCGGTGGCATGCGACGTGGGCTGAAACGCAGGCGCCTGCGGCTTGCTGTTAAACGAATTTTTTATTGTGCAGACCTGACCAGCACATCATCCTGCAAATCCTTTGCAGGTTTGACGATGACTTTTTCTCCGCCGGTCAGACCGCCGGTAATTTCTGTTCGGCCATCTCGTGATTCCGCAGTGGTCACGGTCGTTTTCTTTGTTCGATCTTTGTCGGTCAAAATCCAGACAAACGATTCTGTCTCCGTCACTATAACAGCATCCGCAGGACAGAAGACTCGACTTTTATCTTCCTCTTTGACATCAGCAGACTGACTTGGCAGAAAATAGACCGTGCTGCTCATTTCCGGAAACAGGCGTTTGTCAGCATCCAGAATTTCGACTTGCACCTTCACGGTTGCTCGTGCACGATCGCCCATAGGAATGATCTTACGAACTTGTCCTTTGTAGCGTTTGTCAGGCACGGCATCGACAGCAACTTCGGCCTGCTGCCCTTCCGTCACGCGACTGATGTAATCTTCTTTCACATCGCAATCGACCTCAAGATGTTTAAGGTCGGCGATCGTCACCACCGAGCCGCGGCCGGATGCTTCACCCATTCCGCCGGGCATGATGGATTCGCCAAGTTCGGCATCTTTGGAGATTACGGTTCCCTCAAACGGAGCACGCACAAACATGTTTTCTCGCAGTTGTTCGGCTTCCTGAACTCGTGCTTCCGCCAATCCCAGTGCGGCTTCCATGGAAACTTTGCGAGCCACAGCGGCTTCGTAATCAAACTTAGCTTTATCGTAATCCGCCGGTGTCGAACTCTTTGCGGCAAAAGCTTTCTCTGCACGTTCAAGATCTCGCTTGGCCCGCTGGATTGCCACGTCCTGTTCCAGCAGCTCACTCTTCGCGCGAGCGGCAGTGGCTTTGACGGCAACCAGCGACGCATCAAGATCGGCGTGTTCCAGAATCGCGAGCACATCGTTGGCTTTGACGACGCTGCCTTCTTCGACATTAACAGCCTGGATGCGACCTGTGGCCCGCGCACCGATGCGAGCCTGTTGGCGAGATTCCAGATATCCGGTGGCGACAACTAACGCATCCGCTGAGCGACCTTTTTCGACGCTGACCACGGCGACTCGAACTTCTGGACGCGGCCGAAGAGTTTCGGTTAGCTTGCGAGTATCCGCCAGCATGCCTTGTTTCTGCGCCCAGAAAACTGCTCCAACGGCGAGAGCCACCAGCACACCGAGATAAAAAACGAACCGCAGAAACCGACCAAAAAATGATCGGCGGACCGGCTGAACATCGCGCTGGATGCGAAGCCGGGACAGATTGTCACGCGGTGGATCTACCGTTCCCACTGGCATAAATCACGAAGCTGAAAGCGTTCGAGGCCATCGCCTCAAGGTGACCGGTCCGAGACGCCAACGCCTCTGACATTGTTTCGGTATCCACGGATTGTAGTCAAAATAACCGCCGACAATCGAAATTCATCGCTGAAAATCGCTCAGAACTTGTTCCTTATCATTTCCCGATGCTCGAGGGGCAAATCAATTGCCCCCGATTCACAGAGGTGGCAATGCGTCGACGAAGGCTCGCCGTCAAACAGAAACAGGGATGAATCGACAATTCAATCGTCTGCCCCAACGCAAGCAGGTTCGCCTGTCGGGCTGGCATATTCTGACGGCGGCTGTAATCTTTAAGTGCTGCCCGCAGTTCTACATTTCTCCGCGATAGGCCTTCCCTGGGAGTTGATTCATGTCGATGCTGAAACATTTCATCCTTACCTGTTTCGCGATGGGACTTCTGGCTTCGAATCATGATCTGCTGGCGGCCGATGACGACTTCAAGCCCTTGTTCAATGGGAAGGATCTCAATGGCTGGGTGCTGACGAATACTCCGGCGGAAACCTGGAGCTTCGAAGACGGAATGCTCAAGTGTACTGGCAAACCGATTGGCGAGATTCGCACCGAAAAGATGTACCAGAACTTCATCATGGAAGTCGAATGGCGACACATGGTCCCGGGCGGCAATGCGGGGATCTTCGTCTGGGCTGATGACATTACGGCTCGCGGCGTCCCATTTCATCGAGGCGTGGAAGTGCAGGTCCTGGAGAATGCTTATGGCCAAAGTCAGGGCCATACGACTCACGGCGACATCTTTCCAATTCATGGTGCAACGATGACACCGATCAATGGTCGAGGCGGCAGTCGTGCGTTTCCGACCGAGGAGCGATCCAAGCCATCGCCCGAGTGGAATCATTATCGCATCGAATGCAACGACGGAGCCATCAGCCTGTCCGTCAACGGAAAGCTGGTGACTCAGGGCAAAGACGCGAGTCCTCGAAAGGGCTACATCTGTATCGAGTCAGAAGGCGGTGTGGTCCACTATCGCAATGTGAAGATTCAGGAACTGCCGGACACACCTGTGAAGCCGGAACAGATTGCGATTGCCAATCGCGGCTACCGCAGTCTCTACAACGGTCTGAATCTTGACGGCTGGAAACTGAACAAGGAGGGCGAGGGTAACTGGCATTCGCAAGACTGGATTCTGGCGTGTGACGGAAAAGCAGAATCCGTGAAGGGGCAGATGTTGTCCACGAAAGAGCGATTTAAGAACTATGGCTTTTTGTTTGATATCAAGCCGGGCCAGGGCTTTGACGGCGTCGCGGTCTCCTCTGGAATGTTACCCACTCAGTACACGAAGATTGGAGAATGGTCGAGACTGGAAGGCGTCATTGAAAACGGAAAGATGTCCATCAGCGTGAACGGAGAACAGGTAACATCTGACAACCCGGTTCCTGATTCGGGTCCGTTCGAACTTTACCTCGTCGGCCCCGCAGAGTTCGCCAACATCTATGTGCGGGAAATTAAGAAGTGACGTTTTTGCCATCCTGCTTCGTGGGAAGGCCCCATCGGTCGAAACACAATGCAACCAGCTCGTGCTGCTTCGAGATGAGCCTTCTGCCTTGCAATTGTGACGCCAACGGCGGCTTTAACCGCCCGTCGCATGGCCGCAGACTTCGCGATTTACGCTCCTGGGGTGAGTCCTGTTCACGGGCCGAAATGCAAGGCTCGTCTTTACAGAACGAGATGACTGCCTGAAGAATTTCGCACCGGGCATGATCTGACAGGCATGCTCAATCACTCGCATGCGGCAGTGGCTCGGTCAGGAGACCGGCCAAAACCAGGAACTCGGCCTGGCAACGCCGGAACCGGGAAACCGCCACAACTAGGAAACCGCAAGGACTCTGATAAACTCCGCGAAGACACGAGCGGTGAGCTGGCGATTGGCGTCGGTCTGTTTGGGTCGCGGCAGACTTTGCAGTGAGTTGACGGACGAATGGCGGACTTGAGTGTCAGTCTTAATCGGCTGACTTTGAAAAATCCAATTTTGGTTGCTTCCGGCACGTTTGGTTATGCGAAGGAAATGACCGCGTTCGTGGATTTCGCTCACTGGGGCGGCCTCATCCCGAAAACGGTGACTCCACAACCTCGCCCCGGAAATCCTCCTCCACGAACCGTGGAGACCGCCAGCGGAATGCTGAATTCCATCGGTCTCGACAACGATGGTTTTGATCAGTTTGTGGCGGAGAAACTACCGTATCTCACAGGTCTTGGCACTTCGATCGTCGTCAACATTGCGGGGAAGACCAACGATGATTTCCGCCGAATGGCAACTCGCCTGAACGAAGTCTCCGGGGTCTCAGCGATTGAGCTGAATATCTCATGCCCTAACGTTTCCGGCGGTGTGGATTTTGGAACGGACCCGTCGCTGGCCGCCGAAGTTGTTGCAGCAGTGAGAGAGTCCTGCAGCATTCCGGTCATCGCCAAGTTGACTCCGAATGTCACAAGCGTTGTGCCGATTGCCAAAGCCGTCGCCGATGCCGGTGCAGATGCGGTTTCACTGATCAATACATTCCAGGGGATGGCGGTCGACTGGAAACGCCGCCGCCCTGTGCTGGGAAATGTTCTGGGCGGTCTGAGTGGCCCTGCAATTAAGCCGCTGGCATTGAGAATTATCTGGCAGGTGTCACAGCAGGTGAAAATCCCGATCATCGGTATCGGCGGCATTCAATCGATCGACGACGTGATGGAGTTTTTCCTCGTCGGCGCGACGGCCGTGCAGATTGGCACAGCCAATTTTTACAATCCCGGGCTTGCTAATCAGATCATTCGCGAACTTCCGGAAGCGTTGGCGACTCTCAAAGCCGAAAGTGTCAAAGACATTGTCGGGACGTTGCAGATTCCGAAACGCGATTGATTTCACTGCGGGCAACATTCGATGACCAGTTATCCCGCGTCCATTTCTACTCAAATCTCTGACGTGAATAAACCATGAAAGTTCTCTCCGGCATTCAGCCTACCGGGCGATTCCACTGGGGCAATTATTTCGGCGCGATTCGCCAATATATTGCTCTGCAGGGACAGGAGCAGTCGTTTTACTTTATCGCCGACCTGCATGCTCTCACGACCGTTCGTGAACCGGCTGTTCTCCGGCAGAACATCAAAGATGCAGCTCTGGATCTGCTGTCGCTGGGACTTGATCCGGCGAAGGCTACGCTGTTTCGTCAATCGGACGTGCCGGAAGTCACAGAACTCACGTGGTTGCTGATGACGATTACTCAGATGCATCTGCTGGATAAGTGCCACGCCTTCAAAGACAAAAAGGCCAAAGGGATCGCAGCGGATGCGGGACTGTTTGCGTACCCGGTCCTGATGGCGGCCGACATTCTGATCTACGACAGCACCACAGTACCGGTCGGAGCTGATCAGATTCAGCATGTCGAAGTCACGCGCGACCTGGCTCAGCGCTTCAATGCCACTTACGGCGAAACGTTGCATCTGCCGGAAGCGTATGTTCTGGATGATTCTGCCAAGGTCCCCGGGACTGATCGTGAGAAGATGTCGAAGAGCTACAACAACACGATCCCGATCTTCGAAACTCCCAAGAAGCTGCGCAAGATCATTATGTCGATCCAGACGGATTCAACTCCGATGGAAGCTGCCAAGGTCCCCGAGACTTGTGCGGTCTATCAGCTCTTCAAACTGTTCGGCACTCCCGAACAACAATCCGCGCTGGCCGATCGATATCGAGCCGGTGGCATGGGTTATGGGGAAGCAAAAGAAACACTGTATCAGGCTGCGATGACTCATTTCGGAGAAGCCTTCGAACGAAGAACTCGCTTTGAATCCGACCCGGATCAGGTAGAAGACATTCTTCGCGAAGGTGCTCACCGAGCCCGAGCAAAAGCCCGCGAAGTGGTGGAACGAGTGCGATCAGCCTGCGGCCTGACAGCAAAACCCGTGTGATTTTCAGAACAGATCTACTACCGTAATCTGATGTCCACGCTGGAGTGACGGATCATTGGAAGCTCTGGGCTGGCGGAGTTTGCTCTGACCGCGAGGCAACGGAAAGATCTGAAAGTCATCGTCCCGGATGAACTTCAGACGCTGCAACAGCGGACGTTTGCCATGGGCGACCACTACGAGTGACCGCCACTGCTCGCAGATGACAACGCGAATGCGGAAACGGTGAAAGACAATGCGATTCAGCAGGAGCTACTTCGCAATCTGCACAAGGTCCGTTCAGTGGAAGCAGTCTTTGACCGTCTGACTGCAGCGGAAACACGGAGACGTCCTAAGCCCCCTATTAAGATCACCGGGGATCAAGCTCTTACTCTGACATCAGAAGAGATCTACAAGCGTTGCCGACAATCGATCGTTGTGGTTGGAATGTTGCATCCGGATGGCATGATGTCTCAGTCGACGGGCTTTGTTCTGAATCCCGCCGGTGTCATCGAGACCAATTTTGACGTGGTCAACAAGCCAAATACCGTGGCTGCACGGGGTACTGACATCAGATCATCGTTTCTTTGAAATCAGGGAATTCCTGGCCTGTAATCCGAGCGATGACCTGGCTTTGATTCGAGTCGACGCTGTTTAGCTTCCCGCGATTTCTCTGGCCGACCGAGATGCGAAAATGAGAGCCGAACAGCTGGCGATCTCTCATCCGGATTCGCATTGTTTCAGCGTGACATTCGGCCGGACAACTCGGTGTTTCCAAACGACCCGCCAAGCCGTACCTTCACTTCGCATGGAAGTGACGACGGGGTCCTCTGAGGACTCCAGTGGTGGACCGTTGCTCGACATGTTCAGCGGTGTTGTCGGCGTTGTTTCTGCCACGCGATGGAACGCCAGTCAAATGGTCCATCGCGAAGCGATGCTGGTACGTCACGGCGAAGGCTGACAGGGGATGCCACTCATTCACAGCCACATCGGTTAAGCAAACCATTTCATTTGATTCAAACACCATGTGACCATGGGCTGCTTAAGCTTGAGTCAATGCCGAGCCTTCCTTGCCCGCTGCGCCATTGAAAGGAGATCAAACAGACTGCCTGTTGCCGGCCTTCAGAAGCCAGTAGCTGACTGGAATCACAAACAGCGTGAAGGCGGTGGATGCAATCAGGCCGAAGATGAGCGACCAGCCGAGGCCGGAAAAAATGGGGTCGATTGTAATTGGGAGACTGGATAACAGGGCGGCTCCGGCCGTGATGAGAATCGGACGCAGGCGGACGACTCGGCTTTCCAGAATCGCGTCGAACAAGGGGCGACCATGTCGAATCGCCAGCTCGATGAAGTCCACGAGAATGATAGAATCTCGCGTGACGATTCCGGCCAGGGCAATCATGCCGATCATCGCGGTGGCCGTGAAATAGACCGGATCGGCATAGCCACCTACAACGCTGCCGTTGATCGCATTGAGCAACCAGAAGCCCGGCATGACACCAATGACGGTCAGCGGTATCGCCATCATCACGACAATCGGCAGCGCAAACGAGCCCGTCTGCGCGACCAGAATGATGTAGATCATCAACATGGCCGCTGCAAAGGCCAGCCCCAGATCGCGGAAGACGTCGAGCGTAATCTTCCACTCGCCTTCGCCGGAGAAGACCACATTGATTCCTTGCGGAACACTCCAAGCGAGGCCACTGCCATTATTGAAATAGGTGCGAGATTCCACAGGGCGAGGCGTTCCGGGTTCCGCAGGCACGTCCGGGGTCTTCTTGTTGAAGACCTGATCCGCCTGCACGTCAACGATGCATTCAGCCGGCGGCCGGCCCGCACATTCAGCGAACACATAAACGACAGGCTTCAGGTTCTTGTGATAGATGGTCTGGTCGACGCGCTGAGTTTCCCAGGTTCCCAGTTCGGCCAGTGCCACGAGCGATCCGGTTGCTCCTTTCACGTACAGCTGACCGAGATCATGCTGGCTGGACCGCATGGCTTCAGGCAGTCGCAGGTTAATTCGCAGCGGATGTCGTTCGCCTTCCATTCGAACAAGTTCGTTGCCTGTGCCGCCGAGAGCAATTCGGAGCGTCGAGGCAATCTCAGCGACCGACACACCTGCGAGCGCTGCTTTCTCCTGATCTGTCACGAAGACCAGCTTCTGCGACGCGACTTCGCCGATGTCATCGACTTCCACAAGACCAGGTTCTTCCTTCAGCCGATTCGCGACGATCGTGCCCGAAACGAGCAGGTCCTCATAGCTGTGATCAGGCTGGCCGTAGACCTCGGCGACGACCGATGCCAGCACAGGCGGCCCCGGAGGTAATTCCACAAGCCGAACCAGAGCGTTGTGCTTCGTTGCCAGTGCGGTCATCTGGTCTCGAAGACGAAGAGTCATCGCGTGGCTTTGCTGACGGCGATTTTTTTTGCCGACGAGGTTCACGCGGATCTCGGCGAGATGTGATCCCTGTCGCAGGTAGTAGTGTCGGACCAGACCATTAAAGTCGATCGGACCCGGAGTGCCCACATAGCTGGTGAAGTCAGTGACTTCAGGAACTGCGGTCAGCAGGTGTTCGAACTCCGCCACCACAGCACTCGTGCGTTCCAGCGATGTGCCTTCATTCAGATCGAGCACCAGCAGGAACTCATTCTTGTTGTCGAATGGAAGCATCTTGAGCGGCACAGATCGTGTCGCGGCCATCCCGGCGGTGGCCAGAGTCAGCCCGGCCATCAGAATCAGAAAGCCGACGGCCCGAAGTCGAGTCTTCAGCATCGGCACCATGATGGGGCGAAAGAATCGGTACAGAAACGACTGTTTGACGAGTTCCGGATCGTAGATATCGTGGACTGACGATCTCGCGGGTTCGACTGAGTTGCCAGGCTCAGATGCCGATGCACTCATCGAAGCATTCGCAGCGTGATGAGCTGTGGCTTTTCCTTTCAGCATGTGAAAGCACAACCATGGAGTAATCGTGAACGCCACGAGCATCGACATGGCCATGGAGATTGGCACATTCAACGCCATTGGGGACATATACGGGCCCATCATCCCCGTGATGAAGAACATGGGCAGAAAGCTCACGATCACCGCCAGCGTGGCACTGATCAGTGGCGGTCGAATCTCGGCGACTGCTTCCAGAACAATTCGACGCGAGGCCTTCTTCTTCTCCTCAAAGTGACGAGCGATGTTCTCGACATCCACAATCGGGTCATCCACCAGAAGTCCCAGAGCAAGGATCAGGGCAAATAGCGTGACTCGATTGATCGTGTAGCCGAAAAGAAGATTCACCGCGAGCGTCAATCCAAACACAACCGGGACCGCCACAGCCACGATAAAGGCTTCTCGCCAGCCCAGGCTCAGTGTCAGCAACGCGATGACAATCACAATCGCGATGCCAAGCCCTTCCACCAGTTCGTTCACTTTTTCATTGGCCGTGTGACCGTAATTCCGAGTAACAATCATCTCGACGCCACTCGGAAGAACATCTCGTTCCAGTTGATGCGCGGCTTCAATCACATTGTCAGCAACAGTGACGGCATTGGCGCCTTTTTGCTTGGAAATGGCGATGGTGACGGCAGGGGAGCTTCCTTCTGATGATGTATTCGTAGCCGGATTCGTAAGAATTCGGACATCGCCGGCGTCGGATGTTTCAAGTCCTTCGGTGACTGCGAGATTTGAGCCATCTTCACCTTTCGCAAAATTGCGTGCCGCTCCCCAGCCGTGCCGCACATAGCTGGAGATCTCAGCCGATGAGTCCTCAATCGTTGCCACGTCTTTCAGGAATACCGGACGGCCGTCGACAACACCGACCACCAGTTCGTTCAATTGTCCCGGGCGAGCAATTGCCGTGGCCGTCATTACTTGTGAGACCTGATCGCCCAGAGTCAGCTCACCGGCCGGCAGTGAAACATTCGCCCCCTGAAGAGCTCTCTGGATCTCCAGCACGCTAAGCCCATAACCGCGCAAGCGTTCGGGATCGATGTTGAGCCGGATGGTTCGCGGTTCGCCGCCGATCACTTCAGCTCGCGACACCTGCGGAACTTCAGCCAACCGGTCCACCATTTCTTCGCCGATGCGTCGCAGGGAGTGAGTATCCTGATTGGTCCCTTTGAGTGTCAGAGTCGTCACCGGCACATCATCGATTTCGACGGGCTTGATCACCCAACCGGTGACGCCCGGTGGAACCTGATCCCGATTTTCGTCCATCTTCTTAAACAGTTTGACCAGGCTGCGCTCGCGGTCCTGCCCCACGTAGAACCGCACAGTGATGATCGCCTGATTCTCCTTCGACATGCTGTAGACGTATTCAACGCCGTCGATCTGATACAGCACTCGTTCCAGCGGTGAAGAGACAAGCTGCTCCACTTCTGAGGCGGAGTGTCCGGGGAAGTTGACGTAGATGTCCGCCAGCGGCACAACGATCTGCGGATCTTCTTCTCGCGGTGTAATCAGCAGCGCAGCGACGCCGACGATGATGGAGAACACGATCAGAATAATCGACAGATTTGATTCGAGGAATATCCGCACAATGCGTGACAATGGATCGGAGGGGCCCTGATTCAGATCTTCTTCGTCGGATGGGGTCATGATCGACTTTCCTGCCATAATTAAATCGTCACGTTACCGTCGTACCGTAGACCTGTCGCTCCGCCGACGGGAATTCGTCGCCCGCGCAACACACTGATAGCTGCTGCCAAGCAAGCAGGTTCCCGCCGACGGAGCGGCCGGGCTACGGTACTCACTCAACCACGACCAGTTCACCTTCGACAAGCCCCGCCAGCACTTCGACGTCCAGTTCGAGCGTTCGCCCCAGCCGAACATTACGGCGCGAAACTGAGTTATCACTCACGACATCGACCATTGTCAGTTGTCCGACTTTCCGAACCGCCGCGACAGGAATCACCAGCACTTCTTCATCGTCCAGCGGAACCATCAGGCGACCGAACATTCCGCTGTAGACTCCGGGAGGACATGGCCCTGTCACCTTGACCGTGAAGGATCGGCTGGCGACATCCGATTCCGGAACGACTTCGCTGATGGTGGCTTCGCAATCAAAGTCAAGAGCGTCAAGCCGTGTGGGAAGTAACTGGCCAGGCTTGAGCTTCATGGCCAGAGACTCTCGCACCGAGGCCACCATCTGCATATGTGTGGGATCAAACAGCGTCAAAAGAATTTGTCCCGGACTCACCGTGTCGCCCACTTCGACTCGCTTGTCGATGATCGTCCCGGACATCGGCGAGCGGATCGTGGCGTATTCGAGCATGACCTGAGATTCCATCACAGCCTGAGTTGCTCTTTCCAACTCCGCAGCCGCACTCTTCATCGCGGCCTGAGCGGTATCGAAATCGGCCTGCGAGATAGCCTTCTTCGCTTTGAGCTGTTCCGCTCGACCGAATTCTGTCTTTGTTTGTTCACTCCGCACCTGAGCACTCGTCAAGCCCGCCTCTGCTTGTTTCAAACGAGCCTGCAGATCAGCGTCATCCAGCTTCACGAGCACCTGATCCTTTTGGACAACCTGACCGGCGATGGCATTGATCTCCAGAACCTTTGCGAGCAACTTCGCAGCAACAGCGGATTCGTGGACGGGCTTGACTGTGCCGGTAGCGGTTTCGTATCGAGGCCGTTTCAACAAGCGAGCTGCCCCACTCTTGAGTCCCTCTGCGGAGCGTGGCGTTGTTGCCCCAACTTCAGACGGCACTTTGCTGTGAAACACGCCTGCCAGAAAGAGCAGCAGGACAGTGACGACACCCGTCATCACGATGGCCAGCAGCCATTTCATGAGACTTAATGCTGCTGTGACTTTAGGTGCCTGGGACATACTGAGTGCTCCGAAGTAGTTCTCACTGAACTTCATGAAATTTGCATGCATCCACTACGGCACCGGCACGTAAGCGAATCCATCTGCCTGGCGATTTAACAGAACCGTTAAAGCGGCAGCCGCCACGGAAACTTCGCCAGCCACCTCGTTGCGTTCAATCTTCTTGTAGCTCAGAGCCTGGCCGCAGACTATGACCTCCACGCCCGCCTTCTGCAGCAATCGAATCAACGGCAGGTTGGGATTGTGTTTCATCTGAAATCGCGACTCCCACGCTTCATCAGATAACACCGACTTCGTGGCTTCTCCGTGCAGAACGACAGTAATGTTGATATCCGAAGCCTTGAGCCCTGCAGCTCCATACAGATTCAGCAGCCGCGCTGCCCGATCCAGACCCTTGCTGACCTCTTCAGGCTTCTTCGCTTCGGACGTCACATCCAGAACCAGCTTCACTCCGGCACGAGGCGGCTCAACGGCATCAGCCACAGCGACAACTCCGCCATAGCCTTCGATGATCGGGAACAACAGATTGGGGTCGGCAACAGGAGTCGTCGCCGAAGTCGTCGCCGGCTTCGAATCAACTGCCGGGACGGGGTGATTCTCGTGCGCCTCATCGAAGCCGCGTTTCACAAACTTGCTGACGACAACCGCATGAGCCTGAATCAGCTTGACAGTGTATGGATCGTCGGAAGTTTCGGTAACTTTCACTCCGCGCTCAGTGTTCTCCACAACCATCTTAATCTTGTCGTGATTCTTGAAGATCGCCACAAACAGCTCGTCCCAGAAACGCAGACCACGACCAGTTTTGACTCGTTCATGCATCGCCGCAACATGTTCCTGAATCATTGGCGAGACGGCTTCGTCGTCTGATTCAGTAATCGTCTCCACGCCGTTGTCGAGATTCTTCACTTCGCGGCGAATCAGTTCGTGCCGTTCCAGCAGGTAGTGAAACACATCCTGATCAACTCGCATCGCCGGGTCAGTTCCCATCCCACGACCAGCCCCCATGCCACGACCGCCACCCGGACCGCGGCCAGCTCCCATTCCTCGGCCACGCCCTCGACCAGCAGGAGACTGATCTTCGACCGACGCTTGTTCCTGTTCGGCTCGTTCAAAGACCACCATGTAGTTTTCTTTCAGCAGATCTTTGATCTCATTCGCCTTTCGAAAACCGGACTCCAGTACCTCCGCTTCGAACACTTCCTGTCCCGCTCGCACATGGTCCATTGTCCAATCACTGCTTTCGCCTTCGATGCGTTTGAAGTCGATCAGAATCACTCGGCCGCCGGGCTTCAATGCCTTCAGCAGTGATGTCATTGTCTTCTGAGGGAACTCAAAGTGATGATACGTATCACAGATGAAGGCCACGTCGACTGATTCCGGCGGCAGTTCCGTGGAGTCATCTTTGCACAGCAGCGTTTCGACATTGCGAAGATTCTGCTCGCGGCAGGTCACTTCGATATGATCCAGAAACTTCTGCGCGATATCCACCGCGATGACTCGGCCTTCGGGGCCAAGATTGCTCGCGAAAAGTCGAGTAAACAATCCCGTCCCCGCGCCGATATCGGCCACGACATCCGTTGGCTTCAGCTTGATGGCCTCAAGAATCTCCTTTCGCTTCGCAAAAACCTCGCGGCTTTCGATTTCGAAGCGTTCCGTAAAGGCTTTCGGATCCGGGTCGCGGAACGTGTCGTTGACGCCCGGACGGACGCTCTTTTCCTGAGCACCGAGAGGCATCAGCAGGGCCGTTGCGAGCAGCAGCGCAGCTGTTGTGGCTCGAATGAACATAATTCACT
>CAIJTV010001105.1:0-3293 GCA_903823635.1 uncultured Planctomycetaceae bacterium | reverse complement strand
GCTGACAAGCTGTGTGGTTCCGCTGCCTGGATCAAAATCTGCCGTTCCCGTGAAGAACCCCGCCGTATAAACGTTTCCAGTACTGTCCACGGCAATTCCAGTCCCTCGATCCATCTGCACCGACGGACCACCACCCCCAACGCTCTTCGCCCAGACGAAGTTTCCTGAGCTGTCCAGCTTCGAAACGAATGCGTCAATATCCAAAGAACTCGAGATGTTTGTCACTCCGACACCGGGATCGAAGTCCACGGTCGCAGAGAATGCGCCTGTAGTGAGCACGTTGCCAGCGGAGTCCACTGCGATACTTGCGGGATTTACTGAACCAAAGCCGCCCCCAACTAATAAACCGCGAGCCCAAATCAGCACGCCATTGCTGTTCACCTTGGTCACGAACATGCCAGTAGTACCGCTCGGGCTTGTCAGATTCGTAACGCCTGAACCGGGATCAAAATCCACTGTTCCTGAAAAGGTTCCGGTTGTGTAAACATTCCCGGCGGAATCCGTGGTCACATCGGTTGCCTGATCGCTGCCCGTCGAGCCCACGGCATTCACCCACACAAAATCCCCGGTGAGCAACTGCCGGACTTCCAGCGGCTCGGTCCTGCAACTGCGTTGCTTTCGTGTGAGCCTTCTGGAACGTGGCTTCGTGGAAAACGAGCGATTCGCAACGACCTGCATCAAAGAACTGGCCAACTTCGATCGCAACATGGGGACCTCCAGGTGAATGGATCTTTGAATTTGAAATTTCAGATTTGAAATTTGAATTCCAGGTCCGACCGTTTCGGAGCCCTTTCCCAACCCATCGAAAGCCGCCAGAAACCTCGGCCAAATATTTTGACACTTTCTTTCTCGGCGAGCGGCTGGGCGTTATCGCCTATCACTGCGGCTGTCAGATTGCATCGCTCCCATGACGTCCACCTTTGCAACATGCGTCGAAACACCACTCCAGTGAGATCGACGGGAGGGACTTCGCATCCGACAATTCGCTGCTCCGGGTCATTTCGACCGACGTCGCAAACGTTTTTGCGTCGAATCTCAGCGTTGCAGTGACTTTGATGCAGCTCCAGACAAGATTTGACGAGACAATAACAGGGGCGTCACGGTGACTGCAGACTGACTTCACCGTTGAGTTATTGTCGGTCTCATGAAATTCGCCGATATTGACGCTCCGGCACGGTACAACACTTTGGTCTTCAACATCCAGCGATTGCACGAGTATCAACCCAGCAGCTCTGGCCGGAAACGACCTGTCCCCGTGATCGGCAGCGGGCGACCTTCCGGATCGGGGAACGTACTTTGCGGGTCGATGCCCAACAGATAAAATGCAGTCGCCAGCACATCTTTGGGCGACACCGGATTCTCTTCGACATCACCAGCGTGTTTGTCCGTGCGTCCGACGACAATGCCTCGTCCCATGCCGCCGCCTGCGTAAACCTGTGAGTACGCTCGCGACCAATGATCTCGCCCTGCACCGACAGGCTTTGAATCGATCTTCGGCGTGCGACCATGCTCACTGAGTACAAGGACCAATGTTTCGTCCAGCATTCCTCTCTGTTCCAGATCCAGAATGAGCGTACTGAATGTCTGGTCGAAAACCGGCAGCAGGAAGTTTTTGAGCCGTCCATAATGATTGTGATGTGTATCCCACGAGCCGGCATTCAAGCCATACGCATCCCAGATCACTGTGACAAATTTTGAGCCAGCCTCAATGAGCCGCCGAGCAGCCAGGCACGATTGACCGAACAGGGTCAGTCCATAAGACTCACGGACACTGATAGGCTCGCGAGTAAAGTCCAGAGCCTCAGACATTTTGCCAGAGGTCAACAGTGAAAATGCTGTTTGCTGTTGCTGCGTGAATGTCTGAATCCGTTCGATGGTCTGCAATTGACGGCGAGTTCCTTCAAGCTGACTGAGTAACGAACGCCGAAGTTCCAGGTGCGACGAAGTGACGTTTGGAATACCATCGCCGAACAGCGACAGTCGATCCGTCGTTCTGATTCCAAGCAGTGGATCTTTGAAGGTTCTGCCAGGTCGAATCTCCGGAGCGAGTGCCGTTCCTTCCGAGGTGAAATCGGTATAGATCGGATCGTAACGCATTCCCAGCATCGCGCCGTACAACCCGGCCAACGGAGGAATCTCGTTCTTTGAGCCCATCACAAATGGCAGTGCGACGTTGCGAGGCATCTCAGGCGTCGCGCCTCGTGTTCGTTGATCTTCAAAATAATCTACCAGCGAACCAATGAACGGCCACTGGCGTTTGTGTCGTGGCTGCGATTCGATCTTGGTATCGACGTCGGCAATACCGGTCGTCGCATAGACGGTGCCATGCAGAGGATACGGATGTGTGAGCGAACGGACAACAGTCAGTCGATCCATGACCTGTGCGATCTTCGGCAGATGATCGCAGATCTGGATTCCAGAGACATTAGTCGGAATCGCTTTCATCTCGCCCTGAATTTCCGCGGGAGCCTGTGGCTTGGGATCGAACGTCTCATGCTGCGGAGGCGAACCGTATTTGTAGATCAGAATGCACGACTTTGCCTGCCCGAATTTTGGTCCGAGACTTTGTGTCGCGGCTTGTGCATGTGATCCTCCTGGGAAGTTGTGCAACGCCAGACCAAACGCCCCAAGGCCACCAATCTGCAACAGATCTCGCCGCGCGGTGCCATCACACAGTCGTTTTCGGTTCCCCAGGAGTCGCAGCATGGTTGTGAGATCCCGTCGTTTGAAGGTGACTTAATTAACCGACTATTGTAGTGACGACTCTGAACGATTCGCAAATGGCGAGTCTGTGACCGAATAGGGAATAGTGAATAGGCGGCTGCAAGCTCTGAAGTTGCCAGCCGCACTATCATTTGCCAGACGGTGCGTCACTCGGTCAGGAATCATGGTTGTCAATAACGTCAGTTTCACTGCATATTCGGCTTCGCGCCTTCTGTGTGTCGTCCTTGTTCGGGGCTTCTTCTGCCTTCAGCTTCTCGATGGCCTTCCCCTGTTCGGTCATGGCCAGTTCGAATTCGCATTGAACTAAGTTCGCAACGGCCTTCTTCGCAAGTTCCACCGTCCTCTTCCCGTCGCGGTACCTGGCGTCGGGGCAGGTCGCCGGAAAGCAGGCGGATGCGCGGAGGATATACGGGGGCGGCCCCAGTGCGAGTACGTTGTCGATCGCGGCTGTAGCATCGAGACCTTCTGGTATAATCAATAATTACAACGTGCCAATACTGTTCGGCGCCTGCAACTTGACCCGACAAGTCCGGTGCACATCGGCTTGCAGTCGCTGCGTATGTCTTGCG
>CAIJTV010001104.1:0-3199 GCA_903823635.1 uncultured Planctomycetaceae bacterium | reverse complement strand
TGAAGGTGCTCAGAAGAAACGTGAAGAACAGCACTTTGATCAGCGTAAGAACCTGCTCGAATATGACGAGGTGATGGACGAACAGCGTAAGCGAACCTATTCCTATCGCCAGCAAATTCTGGACGGTGTGGATTGTCGCAGCCTGTTACTGGCCATGATGAATGATGAAATCGATCGCTGGACGAAACATTTCCTCGCCCGTGACTATCGCTGGGAAACGATCACGGCCTGGGTGACTCAGAATCTGCAACTGGAACTTGAATCTTCCGACATTCGCGACATGAATCGCGAAGAACTTGAGTTGCATCTTCGCGAAGAAGGCGAACGCCAGGGTGAGTCGCAGATTTATGAGCAGATCGATGTGAATCTGCCGGAAGATGCCGAGAGCAAACTCGACTGGAACTGGCTGGCGCTGGCCAAGTGGGCCAATCGAACATTCGGGCTTTCATTGCAGGACAAGGATCTTCGCAAGCATGACCGAGATGGCCTGGCAATCTTCCTGTTGGCTCAGGCCAAAGAAGGTATGTCGCGCTGGGATCTGAAGGAACTGGACAATCTGCTGGATGATCAGTTCGTTCAGAAGTCACTGTGTGGCTGGGCCAACTTCAACTTCCTGTTGGGGCTTAAGTCTGAAGAACTGATCGGGCTGGATGAAAAGCAGATTGCCACGCTCATCAAAGACAAGGTCCGCAGCCGCTACGATGAGAAGGAAACCACGTTTCCAATCTCGGTCGGAATGCACCAGTTCCTTGAAGGCGACGGCAAACAGAACGAACGCTTCAATCGAGAAAAGCTGGCACGGTGGGCGAATACTCGCTTCCGAGCAGACTACAATCCGGAACAGTTTGCTGATCTGCAGACCGCTCAGATCTATGATTCACTGGTCACAACCAGCAAGCAATTCCTGGGTCGTCGACCGGAACGTGAAAAGGTTGACCAACGGCTCGATGCAATTCTGGGATCACCTGCCGAAGCGTCCATGCGAGTGTCCGAGACGCAGGTCAACGACCTCGTCACATGGATCGAAAACGAACTGGATCTGGAACTGGACTCTTCACGCCTGCTGAAGATGACCGCTGGTCAGCTTCGCACGGAACTCCTGCAGGGCATCGAGCAACTCTTCCGTCCGGAAATGCGTCAGACGGAACGCTCGGTACTTCTGGAATTCCTGGACACTGCATGGAAAGATCATCTCTACTTCATGGGGCACCTGAAGCAGGGGATTGGCTTTGTCGGCTATGCTCAGAAGGATCCTCGCACAGAATACAAACGCGAAGGTCGACGAGCGTTTCTGGCGATGTGGGATCGTATTGCTGAACAGGTGACTCAGACTCTGTTCCGCATCGAAAACGAAAGCCCGAACTTCGTGAGATCCCTGTGGAAGATTACCGCCACAGAACACGATGTGGCTCCTCCGGATGATCAATTGGATCAGTTGCAGACGAATTCGCCAGAGCCCGGCGAGGAAGGGAAAGCAATCAAACCAATCATTAACGCAGGTCCTCGCGTTGGCCGAAACGATGACTGTCCCTGTGGCAGCGGCAAGAAGTTCAAAAAGTGCTGCGGTAAATAGTGCTTCGCCACGAGAAGAGATCAGGAACAGTTGGCCGAATGGCTCACAAGGCACTTCGCACTATTGGTTCCTGATACCTCTTCCTGGCCCGTCGGACAGAAATGTCCAACCTACATCTGGGTCTGGAAAAGGATTTCCTCCATGCGATGGCTTCTGAACGCCGTCTACATGCTGCTGCTTGTCAGCATCTCGCCTATTATCACCTGGCGGATGTTTCGGCACGGGCGTTATCATCAGGGACTGGCAGAGAAACTGCTGGGCCGAGTTGATTTCCTTGCTGACGGTCGGCCGGTGGTTTGGTTCCATGCTGTCAGTGTTGGTGAAGTCATTCAACTGCAGAAAGTTGTCGACGAGTTCCGACGACGCACGCGAGACGAATTTCAGATCGTGATTTCAACCTCCACCGACACGGGTTGGGAGCTGGTGCAAAAGCGTTTTGCGGATTGCCAGAAGACGTGGTTTCCGCTGGATTTTTCCTGGGCTGTCAGCCGGGCCATTCGCCGAATTCGACCGGCTCAGGTTGTCCTGATGGAACTGGAACTATGGCCCAATTTCCTCGCGGAATGCCATCGTCTGGATGTGCCGGTATCAATCATTAACGCCAGAATGAGTGAGCGCAGTCATCGCGGTTACTGCCGCATTCGTTTTCTGCTGAAGCCCCTGTTCACAAGGCTGGCGCTCGTCGCTGCTCAATCGCAGACGTATGCAGATCGCTTGATCTCGTTGGGAGCCTCGGAGCAGCGCACCGTTGTCACTGGTTCCATAAAGTTTGACGGCGTTGAAACTTCTCGCACGAATTCAAAGACTGAAAACCTGCGACGTGTCTTCGGATTGAAGTCCGGCGAAACTGTCTTTGTGGCTGGCAGTACACAGGAGCCCGAAGAACAGCTGGCTCTGGAAACATGGCTACAACTGCGGGGACAGCACTCGCAGCTTCGTTTGATCCTGGTTCCTCGACATCGCGAGCGATTCGACGAAGTTGCCGCACTCGTGACTTCGCGCAACCTCCCACTGCTGCGACGTTCGTCGGTTCAGGATTCTTCGCAACAGCACGCGGAAATGGATAACAAACCCATCATTCTGCTGGACACGATTGGAGAACTGAGTGCCTGCTGGGGCCTGGCCGACGTAGCATTCGTAGGCGGCAGTTTTGGAAATCGAGGAGGTCAGAACATGATGGAGCCGGCAGCGTATGGAGCTGGTGTCCTGTTTGGCCCGAATACATGGAACTTCCGCGATATCGTCGAACGCTTCCGAGAAGCTGACGGATGTGTTCAACTGCAGTCGTCGCACCAACTGACGAGCACCGTTGATGAACTGCTGAACGATCCCGCTCGTCGACAACAGCTTGGCCGGAATGCTCAAAAAGCAGTCCTGCAACAACAGGGAGCCACAGCCCGAACTGCCGAATTACTGCACGAGGTCCTTCTGCCGGTCACAATTCCTCTTCGCCGAGTCGCATAAGTCGAATGATTCTGGGAAAACTCAGAAGCTTTGAGGCTGATTTTGTCCACTTGTTATTGATAGCGATCCACGAGCATGAGAATTCAGCTAAATGGGGAGCCCCGGGAGATTCCGGATTCCTGGTCAATCGCAGATCTCCTGGCGGACCTGAAGATTGAAAAT
>CAIJTV010001103.1:0-1649 GCA_903823635.1 uncultured Planctomycetaceae bacterium | reverse complement strand
GAGTATCGATATCCCACGATGTTCGCAGATCGTCAGGAATCCGGGCCATTTGCCTTCTGGTATCATCGCCATTTCTGCCTCGAAAACTCTCGCGGCGGAACCTTGCTGCGAGACGAGGTCGAGTATCGAGCCCCATTTGGATTTCTGGGCATGCTGTTCGGTGACTGGATCATTCGCCGCAAACTGCAGAACATGTTCCAGTATCGCCACGACACGACTCGCAAATTGGTCGAGTCCGGAACTTGGCGAGTCAGCGTGGCTTGATGTTTCCGTGCCTTAAAATCCCAACCCGAAACGTCAGTAAGGGATTCAGCCCTGGCGTTGCACAAGTGTTTCCGCAAATCCCTCGCTCACGCTTCGGGTTGTGATAAACGAGACTTACCTGGGGACTGCTGCTAAACCGCCAACCGATGCTGCGCGATTGTCGACGCGTACTTGCAAATTCGCAGCCTCCGTATCGGAAGGGCGAACCGATTGCGTCAAATCGGAGCACGCCAAGCCCGCCAAAATTCGCGTTCGCAGTATCTCACTCAGTGCATGTAATACCAGCGATGAAAACCGGACCAATCACTAAGGGGACCGGAGTCGCACTTGTTTCAGAATTCGATTACTCTCCCGCAGACCTGAATCTCGCGGACATGCTCGCTGGAAGCGAATCCTGTGGGCACACAAAACGAGACGGTAATCCTCAATCACCGGCTCAATTCAGAGCCCTGTTAATCGACGCGGAGAACTGGAACAAGCTCCGCAGCACTTCCAAGAAACGCGGCAGATTCAATGGATTTGAAAGATCGAGTGGTGGTTGTCACGGGAGCAGGGCGAGGCATCGGCGCGGCCATGTGTCGTACCTTCGCAAAGGCCGGAGCGAAATTGATTGTCGTCTCCGATCTTGATGAAACGGCCGCTCGCAATGTCGCAGAACAGATTGGTTCTCAGGCGATCTTTAACCGCTGTGACGTGGCGTCTGAAGACGACGTTCGCCAGCTTGTTCTGCTCGCGGAGACGCAAGGCGGTCAGATAGACGTTTTCTGTTCCAACGCGGGCATCACCTTCAAGGGCGGACTTGAATCAACAAACGCCGAGTGGCAGCGGATGTGGGATGTGAACGTCATGTCACGCCTCTACGCCGCCCGCGCCGTCATCCCAAAGATGCTCGCGCGGGGAGAAGGCTATATCGTCCAGACTGCATCAGCGGCCGGCCTGTTGACTGAGATTGGCTCGGCGTCTTATTCCGTCACGAAGCATGCGGATCTGGCGATGGCCGAGTGGCTGTCTGTCACGTATGGACGCAGCGGCGTGAAAGTGTCCTGTGTCTGCCCACTGGGTGTTGAGACAGACATGCTGGATAACTCTGATCCGATTCATCGCTACCTGCATCTGCATTCGATCACGGCCGAGGATGCCGCTGAAGCCGTACTGGCCGGGATTCGGGACGAGAAGTTTCTGATTCTGCCGCATCCTGAGGTGCTCGATTTCTTCCGCCACAAGACCGAAGATTACGATCGTTGGATCCGCGGCTTCCAGCGATTGCAACAGAAACTGACTCGCCAAACGAAGAGCGATTCAGCAAATTCAGATTCTGCAACGTAATGAACAGACAGATGGCTTGAGCGAAACGGCTGTCGCATCTCTCTCCGACTAAGCCTGAG
>CAIJTV010001102.1:0-1576 GCA_903823635.1 uncultured Planctomycetaceae bacterium | reverse complement strand
GCAGCAGCATCCGTAAGTAATCCACTCTTGCCAAAGTCCCCCCACTTCCCGGCGCGGGCAAAACGTGTGATCTTCCTGTTTATGCATGGCGGGCCATCGCACGTTGATACCTTCGACTATAAACCCGAGCTCATGAAACGTCATGGGCAACCCCTGCCTTTTGAGAAACCGCGTATTCAGTTTGCTCAGACAGGCAATCTCCTGCGCAGTCCGTGGACGTTCCGCCAGTACGGCCAAAGCGGAGCATGGGTCAGCGATCTTTTTCCACACGTCGGCCGCTGCGTGGATGACATCACATTCATCAAGAGCATCCATGGCTCCAATGAAGCTCACGGCGGTGCGTTGCTCAAGATGCATACGGGATCTGACACTTTTGTCCGACCCAGTATGGGCGCATGGATCAGCTATGGCCTTGGCACGGAAAACGACAGTCTGCCCAGCTTCATAACGATCAGCCCAACGCTTGGTCACGGTGGAGTCAGAAATTTTGGCTCGGCATTTCTGCCGCCAATTCATCAGGCCACGCGGATTGGATCAGCAAAGAAGCGAAAAGCAGAGGAAGACTCTGTCGTCCCAAATCTAACGAACCCCAACATTCCGGCGGAACTTCAGGCTCTTCAACTCAACTTTGCCAGAGATCTGGATCAACTGAAAAGACCAGTTCCTCATTCAATGGCTGATGCAGATCTGGATGCGCGTATTGAATCCTTTGAGCTGGCGTTTCGAATGCAGACCGAAGCCCCGGAAGTCCTGGAAATTGACAGCGAGAGTGAGTCGACTTTGAAGCTCTATGGTATCGACGGCGGTCCGACCGACAGCTTTGGACGCCAATGTTTGCTTGCACGCAGACTGTCCGAATCCGGAGTGCGTTTTGTACAATCGTCCCACGCCTATTGGGATCAACATTCCGACTTGAAAGAGCAGCACGGCACGTTGGCGGAGCAGGTTGATCGTCCAATCGCAGGCCTGCTGACTGATCTTAAGCAGCGAGGTTTACTGGATGAAACACTCTTGATCTGGGGCGCTGAGTTTGGCCGAACTCCCACCGCGCAGGGCGATAATGGCCGCGATCACAATCCTCACGCATTCACATACTGGATGGCGGGAGGCGGAGTCAAAGCCGGATTCAGCTACGGTGAATCAGATGAGTTCGGTTTTTATGCGACACAGGACAAGGTTCATGTCCATGATCTACACGCGACAATTCTACACTTGCTCGGATTGGATCACGAGCGACTCACATATCGATACGGTGGAAGAGATTTTCGATTGACTGATATTGAGGGATCGGTCGTCAATCAGATCTTTGCGTGACCACAAGGACTGTGGGCATTCAAACTTCAGGCCGATAACAGTCAGCGGGGCAAATCTCCAGTTTGGAGTAAACTGCTCGGCCTTTGATTTTGAAGTGGCAGATGCCGGAAGCACCACGACCAGGCGTTTCGCAATGTGATTCAAGAACTCAGAGTTCCCCTGATTTCCTCTATCATGTAGAACCAGATAACAAGCTTGATGATTATGCTCTTGCAAGCCGTCTATCGTACTTTTTCTGGAACTCGATGCCCGATTCCCAACT
>CAIJTV010001101.1:0-3464 GCA_903823635.1 uncultured Planctomycetaceae bacterium | reverse complement strand
CGGCCGCCCTTGATCGACCGGAAATCCCGGCCCCGCGCTCCCTGGGGAGCATCACATGTCTCTATTTTGTCTCACAAAACTCGGTAAGAGCCGGCAGTTTGATCATTTTGTATCAGCCGACTCTTAGCGGACCGAGTCTACATCGAAATCCCCCGGAAGTCGACTGGCGTTTGGAGGGTCGAAGGCGGAAGTGCAGTTGGTGATTTTGCCCGGTTCTCTGCAGCATACCTCAATTCAATCCCATTTCCGTGTAACAAATCGAGTTGTATTTCGCTCAGACAGAAAACACGTCTGTCCTCCGAAGAGAAAGCTCGCCCCATGTTCAAAAACAAACTCAAGAAAATTACGGAACTGGCGACTAGCCTTGCTGCAGCAGCCGTTGGCCTCATTGGTGTTGCCGGAGAAAAGGACCTGTACTCCGATGTTCGGGCTGGCAGCGTCTTTGCTGCGGGCGACTCGTCGAAGGCAGCAGACTCGGTCGAGACTCCTCGGATCACTCGCCGAATCACCAACCTTGAACAACTTGCTCAATTGGTTCGGGACGCGAATTTCGAATCGAAAACTGCCGAAGCCCGCACCGTGACAACAACAAAATCGCTTGAACCCTGGCTGTTTCCGGTTTCTGTCACGCTCTCTGATGACGAACAAACGTTGCAAATCGACGTGGCTTTGGGAGCAGTCTCAGACAAACAGAAGGTCGATGCCGCGAAACTGCTGTCCTTGCTGGAGGCCAACAAACTGCAGACCAATGCGAGATTCGGATATAACCTGGCTCGTAGCCGTACTGAGCTGCTGGGACAGATTCGGAACGATGGAGTCACCGGAGAATTGCTGCGCGACGAGATCAATCGGCTGGCTCTGATCGCCAAAGAATCCTCGCCACTGTGGGAGATTGAATCAGCCCGAACACAATCGACGACTGAGTCCTCGACAACGGCCCCCGATTCAGCCGTACGGCTGGAATCGGTGCTGTCACCGGCGATTACTCCAGTGAGCGCATCAAACCCTGCGGCTGGGGGAAATGTTGCTGCGGTTACCAGTCCCCTCACGACTGCCGGAGCCGCATCACCAACAACCAACGCAAATAATCCAGCGACGCCAGCAGTAACACCTCTCAGTTCCCCGACGCCAACAAATATCGCCGTGGTCCAGTCGTCAGCGTTCACTGGCCGATGGTCGGCGAGTCGAGCCAGCAATGAGGCGTTTGCGATTCTGTTTGACGCCAATGGAACGTTTGTGCTGGTCAGTGTTCGGGACGGAAAACAGGCCAAATCATCGGGAAAATTCAGCGTCAGCGGATCTGAACTGACTCTGGAAAGCACCGATGGGACTCGGCTGAACGGCACGTTTGAGCTGAAGTCGGCCAGCGAGTTCTCGTTTCAGCCGTCGTCCAAGACCGGCACCGTGGCCGCATTTAACTTTCGAAAATCTCCGTAACAGACACGCAGCAACGACGCTTACAGAAGTATCAGCAAGTGATTTATGCGTCCTTAGCAAACAAAGGGGCTTCCCATGACATCCACAAAACAGATCGCTACCAGCCACGGCTTCCGCTCAATATTCTGCACTTTTGCCATCGCGGCAACTTTGCTGACAACCGATGAGGCGAGAGCCAACAACGAAATTTACAAAAAGGCACTGCCTTCGACGGTCTGGGTCTTGGCCAAAACCGATGGCGAAACATCCAGCGGAACAGGAGTGCTGGTGGATCTCGAAAAGAAGCTCATCGTCACCAACTTTCATGTTGTGGGCGAAGCGCGAGCCGCGGTAATTTTCTTCCCGGTCTTAAAGGACGGAAATCCGATCGTCAGCCGACAGCATTATCTCGACAACGTGAAGTCACTTGGCATCCGTGGTCGAATTCTGAGTGTTGATCGTAAGCGAGATCTGGCACTCATCGAACTGGACAAACTGCCAACCGAGAGCATCGCGATTCCTTTGGCTGCGGCGACAATCAGCCCAGGCGAGAATGTACAGTCCATCGGGAATCCGGGCTCAACAGAGGCATTGTGGGCGTTCACCTCCGGCACCGTGCGATCCGTTTATCAGAAGACGTTTCGGACCGGTGCCGGCGAACATGATTTCAAAGTCGTCGAGACACAAGCTCCGATCAATTCGGGCGACAGCGGCGGGCCTGTTGTGAACGACAAAGGAGAACTCGTCGCGATTGCTCAGGCCATTGCACCGAATGCTCGACTGGTCAGCTACAGCGTTGATATCTCCGAAGTGAAAGAGTTCCTCGCCAGTCCCTGGAAGCCCGCACCACTGCCCGCATCCGACCTGCTGACTCGCGCCGATCTGAAGTTCACGGTTCACAAGACCGGACATCTGGAAGTGGAGTTTGAGGAGAAGGATGTTGAGAAACAAAACGTGTTCGTGACAAAAGACGTGGAGTATTTCGAAAAGGCCGACGTTCGCAAGGTCTGGTCTCTGGCCGGCACATTGAAAACAGCTCCGAATCTGGATCTGACGCTGAGGATGCTGGAACAGAACGCTCGCACAAAGCTGGGAGCCTGGATGACGGAACGCAGCGAGACAGGTGAATACATGCTGATCTATTGCGTCAAACTGGATGCGACGGCTTCGCCGGAGGCCCTGAAGAGCACCATGGAGTACGTCGCTAAATTGACCAGGACAGCCAAGAAAGATCTGCTGCCCAAAGAAGCCGGCACGACAGCGTCACAGACACTGGATTCCTGGCTGACGCAATAATCATGCTCACTCAGCAATTGAGTGGTGAGCAATATCGAGCAGTGAAAGGGGACTTCCAACAGCTCCGAAGATGAGGGTTTGATACGACGGTATCAAGCCCTCATCTCGTTTAACGCTCAGGATGCGACGAAATCAGCCAGAACGCGTGAGCGTCCGGTTTTCGCTGCAGAAGCTGCCAAAGCCCTGCAAAAACAACCGGGGGCTAACGGGCTGTTGATTTATTCCTGACCCGATGCGTTAGTTTTGAAGTTGCGATGTTCAAGCCTCCTGGAGATCAGCAGGGCGAAAACGAAAGGATTTATCACAACCCGACGCGTTAGCGAGGGATTTACGGGAACACTTGTGAAACGCCACAGCTCAATCCCTCACTTACGTTTCGGGTTATGAAAGCCCATTAAATCAACAGACCACTAACACTCAATGGCTGATGAAACGACCAATGCAAATCATTTATAGAATTCCCGTGTAACAAATCTTCGAGAGTTTCGCTGAGTAACTCAGACGGACATTCAAACCTCTGAAACACTCCTGAAAGGTACTCGATCATGACACGCTCATCAAAGAAACTTCTGCTCCTGGCGGCGACTCTGGCGACATCTCTCAACAGCCTGACAACTCTGGAAGCTGGTTGCCACGGCAGCTCTGGTCGTCGAGTTTACTCCAGTCACAACTATGTGAGCCGACCAGTTCATTCGCAGCCGTACCACTCACATGAAGTCATCTTCCAGCCTCAGCCGGTCTATGTGCATTCT
>CAIJTV010001100.1:0-1787 GCA_903823635.1 uncultured Planctomycetaceae bacterium | reverse complement strand
GCGCGTTGCTGGTAGGCCCCCCTCATCCGGCCTATCGGCCACCTTCTCCCCCGAGGGGGAGAAGGGATTTCGTTCGCCCGGAAAACATTGATCAAAAAGCAACTTCGGTGAACCCGACTCCTCAAACATGGCGATGTCGAGTTAAGTTGCCGGAAACAGATCTCTGTCCAGCACGACGAGTTCTGTTCAGTCGCGATCAAACTCGCAGATCTTCTGTACCAACAGAAAGGTCTGATGCGTAACACTTTCTCACGGGCTCGACATAGCCCGCGATGAAGGAATCGACCTGCTGTGGAGCACGGCCGATGTAGAGTTTTGCATCGAGTGCGCTGTCGAGATCGACGGCCGCAAATCCCGGCTCAGTGCGGAGCCGTTCGATCAGGTCATTAGCTCCCCCCTGAGTCTTTACCTGGTCGGCGGCTTTCTGACTGTGGACGCGAATCACTTCATGCAGTTCCTGGCGATCTCCACCCGCCTGCACGCCCGCCATCAGGATTTCTTCCGTCGCCATAAATGGCAGCTCGGAATTCAGATTGCGTTCGATGACTTTCGGATACACAACCATGCCGTCAGAAATGTTGCGATACAGAATCAGGCACGCGTCGATCGACAGAAACGCCTGGGGCATCGAGAGACGACGAATCGCACTGTCGTCCAGAGTTCTCTCCATCCACTGCGTGGCCATCGTGTTGTCGATGCCGGATTGAAGACTCATCGCAAACCGAGCCAATGCGCACATGCGTTCGCTGCGCATTGGGTTGCGTTTGTAGGCCATCGCGGACGAACCGATTTGTTCCTTGCCAAACGGTTCTTCCACTTCCTTACGATGCTGAAGAATTCGCACATCGGTTCCTGCTTTATGACAGGTCTGGGCGATGCCGTTCAAAGTCGCCATCACCTGCGCGTCGACCTTGCGAGAATACGTCTGGCCGGTCACAGGGTGGTATTCTTCAAAACCCATCCGCTCGGTCACCATTTTGTCGAGCAGTTCAACCTTTGCATGATCGCCTTTGAACAATGACAAGAACGTGGCCTGAGTTCCCGTGGTGCCTTTAACGCCTCGAAACCGCAGCGTTGAAATACGATGTTCGATCTCCTCCAGATCCATCAACAGATCCCAGCACCACAACGTCGCTCGCTTGCCCACGGTTGTCGGCTGTGCTGGTTGGAGATGAGTAAACCCGAGACACGGGAGATCTCTGTACGTTGCAGCAAAGCGAGCGATCTGATCGATGACCTGGACAAGACGCCGCCGCACAAGTTGCAGGCTGTCTCGCATCTGAATCAGTTCCGAGTTATCCGTTACAAAGCAACTGGTCGCTCCCAGGTGGACAATTGGACGAGCAGTTGGGCACTGGTCTCCCCACGCGTGCACATGAGCCATCACATCATGTCGGAGCTTACGTTCATAACGATCGGCCGCAGCAAAGTCGATGTCATCAACCGAGGCTCGCATTTCTTCAAGCTGAGTGTCGGTGATATTCAGCCCCAATTCCTGCTGACATTCAGCCAGTGCAATCCAGAGTCGCCGCCAGGTGGAATGCTTCGTCTGAGCCGACCAGATGGTCGCCATTTCTCGGGAGGCGTATCGGGTAATCAGTGGGTTTTCGTAGATCTCGTGGGACACAGGCGGAACCTTTGGCGACGTTTTTTGGATTGCGAATGCACGAAGAGGTCAGGCAGGCGTGCCAGGAGATTGTAACAGTCGCCCGTCCGTCAATCTCCGAACGCGTTCAATCCCCGTATTTTTCCGGGCATGTGGAAACGCACCTTGCCGCCCTTGAGCG
>CAIJTV010001099.1:0-1986 GCA_903823635.1 uncultured Planctomycetaceae bacterium | reverse complement strand
GCAACACTGTTTCCATGCAGCAGACACAGCCTTCACAGAGGCGTCATCAACCATGCGAACATCATTTGGGCGATCTGGTGATAGCCGACGGTGTTGGGATGAACTCCGTTGTTATCGGGATAGCCATTAACCGGATCAACATTCAGTTCAGTCGGAACGATTCTGATTTTCGGATCATTCTTCTTCGCGACATATTCCAGTTGACGCTGGACCAGTCGATGCTGAATCGCCTTCCAGCCTTTGCGAGTATAGCGATCTCCGTAGTTGGCCTTGAAGGCTTCGTCACGGGCATTGGCCGGAGGCGTCAGGCAGAAACCAATTCTTGCCTCAGGAGCAGCTTCTCGAAGCGATGCCAGAACCGCGTCGGCTGACGCGAATGTCTGGTCGATATGAGCATCCATGGCTTTCACGTCATTCGGAGGAGCACCAAAGCAGTCATTGATGCCCAACAGCACAATGATCGCATCTGGCCTGTGTCCGGAAAAATGCGTCTCAAAGTATTTACTGACGCTCAGAGTTGGTTTGCTTTGTTCATCCAGAAATACAAAAGGGCTGCTGCGTTTGCGGTACGTACCGTCCGGTTCAGGTTCGTAATGTGTGGCAAAGCGAGCCCATGTCCAGCCACCGTAGCCTTCGTGAGCAATCCCCTCAGCGACTCCCTCCGGGCGGTGAGTTCCCATCAGCTCCACGTTCGTGCCCGAAGCTTTCAGCAGCCGAGCCACCTCGGTCGGATAGGTCGAAGCGTGAGTCAGACTGTCGCCGACAATCAGCAAACGAAACGGTGTCTTGTCTGCGAGATCAGTTTTAGTTTGATTGCCAACCGTCAAACTTCGCGCAATGATGATTCGCAAGGTTGTTTCGACGGTGGCGGGAGGATCGATCGGCGTGCCGTTGGCTGATCGAGCAATAATTGTCAGACGATGTTCACCGATGTCGGCTTCCTCTGGAGTAAATGTCCAATGTTCGGCGGTCGCGGTTCCTCGTTCACATCGCACTTCAAATTGACAGTTTGCGGCATCATCCGTCAATGCAATATTGCGAAACCAAAGTCGAAACTCAGTTCCAACGACCAGCGGTATTTCCGCGGGCAACGTAAGTTGCAGAGCATTCACCTCGACAGCCGTTTTCGGCGATTCATCAGAGATGACGTCACGATTGGCGAACAAACCGACGACGGCGAAACTGACCAGAAGCAGAGACCGCAACAGAAATTTCATCTTGTGAACTCCAGACCAACGCACTGATCAACAAACTTTTTAGCCGTCAAAAACACCTCGCGCGGCACGTATTGAGAGTAGCCAGATTCGTGAGAATTCGGATGTCTTCCCGGACGGGGCCCAGAATTCTCACGAATCCGGCTACAAAGAAACATCCCATTTCACCCCTACGAAGTAAGGTGGGCCGTCAGTGGGTAACGGAACTGGTGAATGATGAGGATTCATTTCGCGTTTTGCGAACGTCGCGACCTGCCGCGCTGGCTGAGCAGGAGAAATCCAGTTCAACTAAGTTGATGCTCGATACTCACGGAGCTGACAATGCTGCCGCGATTCCCATTCCGCCGCCGATACAGAGAGAGGCCAGACAATTCTTTGAGCGTCCCTGAGCAATCTGCCACGCCAGATGAGTCAACAAACGCGCGCCAGATGCGGCCAGCGGATGGCCAATAGCGATCGCTCCTCCGTGACCGTTCAACTGAATCGGGATCCCGGCCAGAATACCGGTGCTGACATCCGGTTGAGCCAGATTGACGCGAACCTCCAGTTGTCGCAGACAGGCAAGTACCTGCGCGGCAAACGCTTCGTTAATTTCTACTCGATCGAAATCCTGCAGACTCTTGCCGAGCTGCCCCAGAAGCTTCCTAATCGCGTGGACAGGCCCAAGACCCATCCTCTGCGGATCGCAGCCAGTACTGGTGCCGGCTGTCAACTGGGCCATGGGTTTCCAGCCGTGCTTACGAACCGCCTCCTCACTCGCCAACAAAAGCAT
>CAIJTV010001098.1:0-1663 GCA_903823635.1 uncultured Planctomycetaceae bacterium | reverse complement strand
TTCATTCAACGCATTGCTGTCCCATGATTCCTGCCAGCTAAGGCCATCATAATATCGAAACTGCAACCCCGAGACTTCTTTGGCCAATAGCTTGCTGGCAGCCAGCTGTGGAGATTCTTCACTGGTTTCGACCGCAGTGCTCAGACCGTACAAATCGCCTTCAAGCTTCGCGATCCCGACCGAGCCGGATTTCGTTCCAATCGATTCTTTGTCGGCAATCGCAGACGCCAAACCACCACCACCAGACTGAGCCATCAAGTACCGAATGATCATGAGATCGCTTGTTCGCTGACTTGTCGAAGTCAGATCCTGCGAAGCAACATAGGCCAGACTCTTCTCCGGTCGGCTGACAAACAACTGCAGGTCGGTCGCAGTTCCCACGAGACCGTTCGTGTAGGTGGTCATCACGGTCTCAGGATCAATTGAAGACTGACCATAGGAATTGCCGTCGAGCGAGCCTGAACTTGAACCCGCCGATCCTGTGGACGTTGAACTGCTGCCCGTTCCTCCGGTTGTTCCTGAACCCGAGGATGAACTGCCGGATGACGAACCGCCAGAAAAGGAATCTGATGATGAACTGCCGGACGATCCAGAACTGCCGTCTGAACTCGACGCGGAGCTGCTTCCCTCGCTAACACTGGTCGATGTCCCCGATGTCTCGTCGTTAGCCAGCTTTTTAACGAACACCACTGATTGAATGTCACGTGTCATCTGACGCAGCAGAGACCGTGCTATTTGCTGGCGAGTGATCTCTTCATTGCTGTCGAGCTGCAAACTGAAGTACTGCTGCAACGCGGCGAAGAGAGCAATCATCAACAGGGATGTCAGGCCAACGGCAATCATCAATTCGAGCATCGTGTAGGCGGCTCGCCGATCATCGGCGATCAGTCGTCCCGAACTGCGGGATGAACTCTTCATCATTCGCTCTCCTGCAGAGCGGCATCAAGGAAGAGCTGAGGATCTCGCATGAAACGCACCAGCGTAAAGGCGGCGTTTGGTTCTTCTCCGCCCGGTCTGTGTTCAACCAGCACCGTCACCTGCAGCAGTCCCGTAGTCCCGGCTTCTGCAACTTCGGCCGACCATTCCCAGTGGCCCGTCTCATCGTCGTCAAAGCTGCCCCCCTGCGCGCTTGATGCCTCTTTGGCTCCGCAGAGAATCTCGCCCATGACCGTTTCAGAACGGAGCACGGCTTCAGATTGCAGTCGTGCTGATAGCTCCGACCTTCGACCAATTTGCAGACCTTGCATGATGGCCGCCAGCGATGCCATAAAGATAGCGACAGAGATAATAATCTCCAGCAGGCTCAGGCCGCTCCGCCGTTGTCGCTGCACGGCTGAGGCATTGCGAGAAACTCTGATTCGTCGCATCAATCGGCCTCCATCATGAAGGCAGGGGCGACTTTGATGGACCCGGTGAGTCCTCGCACAGAAATCTCAGATGTGCGATTCTCCTCGTCCATGACTCGAAATGTTCGATCTTCCGCAGATCCATCGAAGCGAAAAAGTATCGGAGTCGACCACGAGCGATTTGATAAACTATCGTTACCGTCCAAGTTCGCAAAAGCAGCCGGCTCAAGTTGTTCGCCACCGGCATTCTCTCCCTTTACGGCTCGCAGGAACATCTTTTCTGGCTCAAGGACCAGCGACATCACCAGCACTTCGGT
>CAIJTV010001097.1:0-7146 GCA_903823635.1 uncultured Planctomycetaceae bacterium | reverse complement strand
TCGGCGTGTGTGGTATCAGTCGAACCGTCAACGGAGGGACCCGGGCCTACTGAGACGACAACCCCACCGAAGCCAATTGGGACGCGTCACCCATCGCCACCAACCGCCCCCGAACGTCTTCCGGCAAGTCCTCACACCGAGCAATCAGCCCCCGGATTTCAGACCACGTTGCACCACCCGGCGCACCACCAGACGGAAACCCGTCGTTTCCCCCCTGTTTTTCGAGTTGTTGTATTCCTACTGGGACCACCACAGCGGCTTGAAAACTCGATTGCCTGCCAAGTGCAGAGATGTGGACCAGGCGATGGCGGCCCTGATTCGAGATCTCAGAGCTCGTGATCTTTTGCCTGAGACGCTGATTGTCCGGGGCTCCGAGTTTGGGCGAACGCCTTTGGGCCAGGGCGGCGACGACAACCCCAAGGATATCCCTGCACGCGACCATCACAAAGATGCATATACGATGTGGCTCGCTGGCGGTGGCATCAACGGAGGAATCTCACATGGTCGGACTGACGACTTCGGAATGGACGTCGTCGAATCTCCGGTTCACGTCTACGACCTCAATGCCACAATTCTGCATTTATTGGGGCTTGACCACAAAAAACTCACCTATCGCTACCAAGGACGCGATTTCCGCCTGACTGACGTCCACGTTGAAATCGTGCGTCCGATACTTTCGTAACGCGACGCCCTTACTCCGACAGTTTTTCCCTGGCTGTGCGAGCAAATGACGGACTAAACCGTCTTTGGATGCGCCACAAAGAACTCACGCACTCTCGCCACAAGCTGTGGATCTGTCATCTTATCACACTTCTCGTTGCCGACGACTTTCGCAAGCAGCTCCTTGCTTTTGATCTGCTTTTGAAACTCGGTTCTGGCTTCACCGGGTCCCATAACAAGGATCGCCCCTGCGTCCTTCAGACCTTCCGCAACTTCTTCGTAGTAGCTTTTTAGATGGTTGTCGAATTTTCGATCAATCACATCCTCCGGAGTTCCATGATGCGATTCCCCGGACCCTGCCTGACGCGAACCACTTGAGGATCGCACATGCTTCTCTGCCCCGGACTCGATTCGTGTCACGGTCGGCTCAGATCCAGAGAGACTGACAATCACTGCCTGACGATGATCAATCCAAACGCCGGAATGATGAACCATTGCTCGCTGCCTTTCTTTGGAAGCACCGTATGGACGGGCCGCC
This sequence comes from uncultured Planctomycetaceae bacterium, assembly GCA_903823635.1. Lineage (GTDB taxonomy): Bacteria > Planctomycetota > Planctomycetia > Planctomycetales > Planctomycetaceae > SXXK01. The sequence goes on along the minus strand of CAIJTV010001097.1, from coordinate 5,948 downwards.
GCTTGTAAATCCACACCGAAAGATCTGACAAGACCTTTGCAGGATTTATTGAAAAGCAAAGCCGATGCCAGAGCATTCGAGATCGATCCGACCGTCATGCGGATCCCGTCATCGGACTCGCCGGGGCACAGCGCAAGTTGACGAATTCACGGAGATTCAGGCCGATGGAGTGGATTCCCACGACTTCGGAAAGCCGTGCGTTATTGACACATCCCCCGTCCAAACTCAGAAACAGTGTGCGGCTATGGACTGAATGTGAGCAATAGTGAGCCCCAACCGCGGCCACTTTCCTGTGACGTTTCTGCAAGTCGAGCTTCGTTCTGTCAACAAAAAAGCGTCCCGTGACTGAGATCAGACGGAACACTTTCAAGTCTGCCGACGTTCACAACAAGGAATCAGAACGCATCAACCAAAGGATCGCCATTGCTGTGATTCGGGAGTTCAGGTGTCGCTGTCTCCGTCTGAGTAAAAGAAGCGGTCGTGATCGGTGTCGAATCGGCCCCGGTTGAAATAACTGAGAACGCGGGATCCGGTGTCGGTGCCACTGCGGTTTTTGATGCCGGTACTGCAGGCATTTCTGATGGCATCGTGGTGCCCGCCGGCCAGGTCATGGTCTCGGAAGGCTGACTCATCATCGGCAACTGTTCGTCAAACGAAGCCGTCTGAGAGGGCATTGTCATCATCGGAGAATTTGACGGCTGCCAACCCGATGACATCGACGGATAGTGAGCCGACATCGAGCCGGCCGACATGTTCCCCGAAGGTCCAGGCTGAGACATGGCCATCTGGCCGGGCATCGATTGACCATACATTGCACTACCGGCCATCGAGCTACCATACGTCGGATTGCCCGACATTGCCATTTGAGTCTGCATCATCTGCATCTGTGCCATTTGAGCACCCGCAGATGGCGGCCCAAACGCTGTTTGCTGACGTGGAATGCTGTAAGGATGCACGCCGCGAGCCATCGCAGTTGATGCCATCGGGCTGTCGGCACCAGTTGAGGCGGCTGCCATGCGAGAATGCACTTCCGGCTGATTCCAGTCTGCGTGCAGCGAGTCCTGGTAGTAGGCAACAGCCTCGTCGAGCTGACCCGACTCTTCATAGTATTGTCCCATATGAGCCAACGCTGTCGCGTGGTTCGGATTCACGTCCAGAGCGCGTTCCAGTGACTGAACGGCCCCGGGATTATTTCCCAACTCGCGTTGAAGCCATGCGAGTTCTACGTGCGACTCAGCAATATACGGCTGGGTGCCAGCCCATGTGGAAAGCATTGCAGTGGCTTCCTGACTTCGCCCTTGATCCATCATTAGCTCGGCAAGACCGTGATAGGACGGCTGGTGGGACGGATCGATCGTCAATGCCTGGCGATAGTATCGCTCAGCATTCGGAGCATCCCCAATTTTCATCCGAGCTTTCGCGAGATTCGCGATGTAGTCAGGGTTCGCCGGATCAGACTTCATCGCATTCTGAAATTCCCCGGCCGCTGCTGCGTAGTTACCCTTCTTGTAGTAACTCATGCCGGACCGGTTGGCCATATTGCTGCCCATTGTTCCGCAACCGGCGACAATAGAAATACTGGCCAAAGCAAAAAGTCCGCGGAACAATTTCCGCAGTCGCAACGAGGACATGAGAGCGCCTTTCAGGAAGTCGCGAAAGGTGAGATTTTCAGAGAGAGGAAGAGGACGGCCTGAAAAAAGTGTCAGGAACTTTGAGTGCCGAGCACCCACAGCTGGTCAGCCCAGTTCCTTTCGCCTTCTTCTGAGCCTTGCCTGACGGAGAGATGACCACCGAGAAGTGGCCTCAATCGCCAGCTTGAGTTCATGAGGAAAAATTGGAGAGGACCGCAGAATACTGCCAGTTCGATTTTCACTGCAACGCCGATTCTTTTGCGCGACAGGCAAAGTGGACCCGTACCTTCCGCAGATCGGCAATGCCTGCCGAACTCAGGCTGAAGCAGGTCGGACAGGTGCAAAAACAGCCGATCGACGATAGTTCTCATTCAAGAACGGGAGTTTTCCTCAGCTGTGTCCCCAGAAAGCCTGAAGTTCGGTAACATGCAGTGAAATGACTCAGGGGAACTGGAATGTCCGATACCGGAGTGGAAAACGGCTTCACGCCAGTTTCGCTCGTGAATTGCTTGGCTGCGGACGATAATCGATCGATCTGAAGTCTTGCTGAGCCTGAAAATTGCCCTGATCGCTCCGCAAGCTCCTTTACAAGCCGGATCGATGTTCGTTATACTCCCCGGCTCTTTCTCAGGAAAACGTATACATTAGTTCAGATCGCGAGCCAGTTTCCTATGGGAGCTGGTGAAAGTCGCGGAGATAAAAATGCCAAAGCAGAAAACACATAAGGGAATGAAACGCCGTTTTAAGATTACGGCGTCTGGCAAAGCGACTCATCGAAAGTCGTCTCGCGGTCACTTGCTCAGCCACAAAGGCGCAAAACGCAAGCGAAATCTGCGATCCGGTGGGTTGGTTTGTGGTGCTGAAGCAAAGATCATCATGGATGCTCTTCGCCCAGGTGCTTAGTGCGAGAATGCTCGCTGGATGCTGATTGTCTGGGTGGCGATCAGTCTGAGAACAGATTCTTAAAGTCATACGGTTGTTTGCTCTGAAGGTCCGGTCCAATGCGTGTTCGTCTCGGGAAAGCTCGTCACCGTTCAAAGAAGCGTCTCTTCAAAGAAGCGCGTGGTAATGTTGGTGGACGCAGCAAGCTGTTGCGAACCGTCAAGGAAACGCTGGTCCGTGCCCGTGCATTTGCGACCCGCGACCGACGTACTCGCAAGCGTGAATTCCGCGCTCTGTGGATCACTCGAATTTCCGCTGCAGTAAGCCAGCTCGGCATGAACTACTCAACTTTCATGCATGGCCTCTTGTTGGCCAAGGTTGAACTAAACCGAAAGCAGCTCAGCGAAATCGCAATCGCCAATCCTGAAGTCTTCAGCGAAATCGTAGAGATCGCAAAGAAGGCTCGCAGCGCGGTCGCCTGAGTTCGTCGAGTTGATCTCAATTGAATTTTGAATCGGGCGAGCCTTTGCCTTTGAGGGCTCGCCCGATTTCTTTTTCGCGTCGCGTTCCTATACTCATTTGGTGCCTGCCCCTTCGTTGTCGAGCGGCAGGGCTTGAGCCCTCCGAGTGCGTTTTTCCAGGTGGATAAAGTTTACAGAACAGCACAGTATGGAAATCCTCAACGCATTCAACGAGTTTGAAACAGCCGCCTTGAACGCAATTGCTGTGGCCACGGATTCTGATTCGCTGGAGAAGGTTCGCATTGAATTCCTCGGTCAGAAGAATGGTCGAGTTAAAGATCTGCAGAAAGTTGTCGGCACTGCGACTCCGGCAGAGAAGCCAGCCGTTGGCAAGCGGTTCAATGAGGTCCGCACCAACGTTACAGCTCAGCTGGATGCCAAACTGGATCAACTGAAATCACAGGCTCAGAAGGCGGCCTCTGATTTCGACGTGACGCTGCCAGGTGAACGACCAAAAATCGGCCAACTACATCCGATCACTCGCGTCATCACGGAGTTCAGGGAACTCATGGGACGCTTTGGTTTCACGGTCGTTGATGGACCAGAGATTGAAGATGAACGTCACAACTTTGAGGCTCTCAACATCCCGGAAGACCATCCAGCCCGCGATCCGCTCGACAATTTCTACGTTGCTTGTGCGTCGGTAGCGGCTGGCGGCCCAGTACTTCTGCGCAGTCAGACCTCGACGGTACAGATCCGCACGATGGAGACGACAAAGCCGCCGATTCGAATTGTTTCACTGGGCCGCGTTTATCGACCGGACACGATTGACGCTACGCACTCTTGCATGTTCCACCAGATGGAAGGCCTGATGGTTGACCGTCATGTCACGATGGCACAGCTAAAAACGGTGCTCAGCTTGTTTGCTCGCAGCTTTCTCGGCCCTGATGTCGAGATTCGCTTCAGGCCTTCATTCTTCCCATTCACAGAGCCATCCGTGGAAGTGGATATGAAATGGGGCAACAGCTGGATGGAAATCGGTGGAGCCGGAATGGTGGATCCAAACGTCTTCGCCTCGGTGGGATATGATCCGGAAGAATACACCGGGTTTGCCTTTGGACTTGGGATCGAACGTTTCTGCATGAAACATTACGGTGTCGACGACATCCGACGATTCTATGAGAATGACATGCGATTTCTGTCGCAGTTCTAAGTATTCATTCCCATCGGAAGATACGTATCGCGACGGCAAATGTCACAACGCCCCAGACTGAGATCACAGTAATCTCTGGAAAAATCGCGATGGTGCTGGCTCCCTCCTGCATCACCTGACGCAGCGCGGAGATCAGTGGTGTGAGGGGCAGCAAACCGATAACGGGCTGCACGAATTCCGGAAACCGCTTCGCTGAGAAGAAGATCCCCGAGCCAATCCACATCGGCACCATCGCCAGATTCATTAATCCCGAGACGGCTTCCAGCGTCTTGGCTCGGCTGGCAATCAACAGCCCGATCCCGGCAAACTCAAATGCTCCCAAGACGATCAGTAACATGACGTTGAGATAACTACCGTGATTAGTCACGCCGAAGAAAAATCGTGAGACCAGCAGGACCACGATGATCTCAGGAATCATAAAGATCATACGGCTGAACATCATAGCGGCGACAAAGTGAGGCTTCTTCATGGGAGTTCCCATGAACCGTTTCAGCACCTGACGAATTCGCATATCAACGATGGCATAGCCAACACCCCAGACGCCGCCGCCCATCAGCCCCATGCCAATCAAGCCTGGCACAAGGAAATCAATGTAGCGACTTCCGGGCTCGGCGATCGCGACATCCGTCGTTTTCAAAGGATCCTGTCGGCCCGCAGCGCGTTGTAAGACATCGTTGACAACGTCACGAGCATGAACGCTGCCGGGACGAGTGGGATCGAAAGAGAAACGATAACCCGCTGCAGAGTTATGATTTACTGCTACAACAATCAGTTCGCTCTGCCCGGCACGAAGCTGCTGCCGACACTGCAGCTCGGTTCCGCTGGAGACAATCAGCGACTTGCTGCCGCGCAGTGTCTCGGCCAGTAACTGTGCTCCTTCGCCGTCCTGCACAACAATCGAAATGGCTTCCATTGGCTCGCTGCGGAAGGCAAGTCCCAGCGCGATCATCATGACCAAGGGAAAAACATAGGACCAAAAGACGGCTTCCGGCTGTCGGATAAACTCCCGAAACCGAGCCAGAAACAACTGGGTGACGGGATGCATCTTCCAGGATGGACTCATCGAACGGCTCCCGAGTTTTCGTCCGTCAGACGATGACCAGCGTGATGCACAAAAACGTCCTCCAGAGTTGCTTGTCTTGTCGTCAACGACGTCAGCCTCAGGGATCTCTCGTTAATCAATGCCAGCAGAGCAGGAATCGCGATATGAGGCTCGCGAACCGAAAGACATCGATGCTCACTTTCGATACGAACAGAAATGACACCCGGCAGACTGATTCCAAAATCGTCCTGCAAATCCGCAGCGGATTCGCCACTGACTGTGAATACTACGACGTGTTCGGCTCCCAGATCAGAGATGAGTTTCTGTGGCGTATCGATGGCCAGGATTCGACCTCGATCAAAAATCGCCACCTTGTCGCAGAGCCTTTCTGCTTCATCCATGTAATGAGTCGTCAGCAACACGGTCCCGCCCGCCTCACGAAATTCCGTGATGATTCGCCAAAGGTCGCGCCGCGACTGTGGATCCAACCCTGTTGTCGGTTCGTCAAGAAACAACAATCGTGGATTCCCCACAAGAGCAGTCGCCACTGCAACACGCTGCCTCTGACCTCCGGACAGTGATTTGATGCGAGCGTTTGACTTTTCCTGCAGAGAGACTTTGGCGATGGCTTCCTCAGGCTTCATTCCGGAGTGATAAAAGCTGCGAAACAAGGTCAGCGTTTCGAGCACTGTCAGCTTTTCGGAGAGTCGTGTTTCCTG
>CAIJTV010001096.1:0-4030 GCA_903823635.1 uncultured Planctomycetaceae bacterium | reverse complement strand
CAGAGAATCACAGGGATCAGATACATCGGTTGAGATCCCCATGGCATTCCGAAAAGAATTCGGCCGCAAAAAAACAACAAGGCACATTGCAGGACTGACGTCAGATAGAAGGGTATTGTCTTTCCAAGTAACAACGGCAACGTCCTGACAGGGGCCAATAGAAGGCGACGCAATGTGCCCTGATCACGTTCAATCATAAATGACCGAGCCATAACGTTGATCAGAAAGAACGCGAACATCACCGTGAATCCCGGCACAACCCATTGAAGCGCCATGCTGACCTTTGGCTTTGCCACTGCTTGAGACGCGAGCGTTTCCGCAGCCTTGTCTGCGGCCTGCTCATCTTCGGGTGATCGCACCCATTTTCTCGCCACTGCATTTTTCCGTGCGGCGATTGGAGTCATGAATTTTACAGTGAGTGCGAACATCGCGGCTTCAAGCAGTTCGCCGGCAACACCGGAGTTGGGCTTTGTCACAAGATTGACATCCAACGCCGCCAGCCCGTTGAGTGGATGTTTTTCGTACATCATGTTGAAGATCTCGTGCATGCGGACCGCATCAACACTCTCAGAGAACTTCGTGCCAATGATCATGACCTGCATCGCATCGCCGCGTCGCAATGTGTCGAGTGCGATCGCTTTGTTCTCCGAGTCTGTGATCAGCAATTCAGACCTCTTCGCCAGATCTGTAATGAATTGTTTTGATGTGTCATCCTGATTCTCGTCAACAATGACCAGCTTAATTCGCTCAAGGTCCTCGTCGGTCGTCAGGAACTGTCCAGTCGACATCCCGATGATCGAAATCAACAACAGCGGCAATACAAGCAGGAGCACTAAAGCCTGCTTGTCGTACGTCAACAGCAGCAGATCCTTCAGAGTGATATACCATGTTGACATGAAGCGAGGTCCTGCAGCTGATTTGCGTTCGACATGATTTGTACGAGGGCGTTTATCTCTGACTGTTTTCGTTCAACGGCAAGCCGCAAACGTCGGCGTCCCTGGTTGCAGTCGCTTGCGGATTGCCGTTAAACGATGGAACAGCAATCGGCGCCTCACACGATGCTCGATTTTCAATTTCCGATATGTCGCCTTGATGAACTTTCGAAGCCAGTCCCATGTTTTGACAAGAGCTAGTCCCGCAATTGCTTTCCCGTCAGATTGAGAAAGACTCGTTCAAGATTTGACTGCTGTGTTTCCACACTGAGTACTTCAATCTGCAGTTCCTGCAACTTTTTGAGCGTCGCCTGAAGTCGCCACGCAAATGCAGTGGGATCAATCGACTCCCGATTTACACCATGAGCAGACGGCGTCCTGCTCTCTTCATCCCGGTTTTGCGTGTTCCCCGAAACAACAACCGCCGGAGCATTCACCGAATCCGTGGCAATGCTCGCGAGTCCGCTCAGGGCATCGTTGATGCCAGCCGTGCGATCGACGAACAGGTAAACATCCGCAGCAAGTCCGGCCAGAAGATTATGAATCGAGTCATTGGCGATGACGCGTCCCTGATCGAGGATCACCACTCGCTGACAGATCGCCTGAGCTTCTTCCATATAGTGGCTGGCGTAAAGAACGCTTCCACCTTCTGCTGTATGTTGACTGATACATTCCATCAGGCGGAACCGAGACTGCGCATCAACGCCCAGCGTCGGCTCATCCAGAATCAGGATCTGAGGTTTGTGAATCAAAGCAATTCCGAAGTTGAGTCGACGCTTCATACCGCCGGAATAGCCTGCGGACTGCCGGTTCGCATTTTCTGTCAGACCAATTTGTTCAAGCACCTCGTCGCAGCGAGATTTCAGAATGCGACCTCTTAACCCGTACAATCGCCCGAAGAACATCAGGTTGTTCATCGCGCTAAGATCCTGATACAGCGCGTATTCCTGAGGAACGACTCCGAAGAGCCTTCTTTGTTCAAGACGTCGACCGTCGTATTTTTCCCCATTCAGGATAACTTCGCCGGAGTCCGCAGCGAGTAGTCCCGTGATCATCATCATGATGGTGCTCTTTCCCGCACCGTTTGGTCCCAGCAGGCCAAGAACCTCTCCACCGCGAAACGAAAAGCTCACGTCCTTCACGGCCAGCTGCTGATCGTAACTCTTGTGCAGACTGCGAACGTCAACCGCAACCCTGCGACCCCGCGATCGCCCCTCTTCACGATGCGCACTGGAAATTGAACTTTCGATCGGCTGCACTTTGAGCATCATCGCATGTTTCAAAAAAGGTGGTCGCAATAGACTGTGAGGTGAGGGTCAGCTGTTAACGATCCTCTGAAACGGGATCTCAACTTACCCCCGCTCTTACAAGAACAGAATGCAACAACATGCAGAGCGCTATGAGTGGGGCTCTCCGCCGACAAATTTACCACGGGTCTTCACGTACAAACCTGTTCTCTGCAGACGGAGAAACTTCCGGAGATTTCGATACGTTATTGGATTCGATCGAAGCAGCCGATGCTGTTACGTTGGGCATTGCGGATACAGCATCGGACAGAAACTCCTGAACGGGGCTCTCGGTGCTGGCATCGCTCGAGGGTTCAACCGGGGATGGTTCGTAGCCGTCGTCAGCGTTCTGAGCCAGACTCTCGGACATTTTCAACATCACTTCAGCCTCCCTGGAGTGTCGCGGGGATGTTCAAGCGACCGCTGTTGTCTTGTTAGTACAAAATTTCGATGCCGGAGGTCCGCCTTCATTCTCGAACCTGGAGATTGCTTCCTGATCCGCCGAACGGGATACCGTCAGGGCAGCCGGCCGAGGCCAGATTTCCAGCAACACCATGGTGATGGTTAACGTCACAGGGCCGAGAATTAATCCGGCTGGGCCGAAGACTGCAATTCCGCCGACCACGGAAATAAACGCGAGCACAGTAGGCAATTGAAGACGCTGTCCAACTAAAATCGGACGCAGAAGATTGTCAATTGTGCCGACAACTATCAGTCCCCAGAGCGACAGAATGATCGCCTGCCCCCAGTGTCCATCGATGGACAGAAACAGAGCTGCCGGGACCCAAACAATAAAGGCTCCCAGCAGCGGAATAATGGCCAATAAACCCATGACAACGCCCCACAACAGAGGAGCCGGCAGACCCAGCCACCAGAACATCAAACCGCCCAGAAAACCCTGCACTGCGGCGACGATCATGGTTCCGTAGATCGTGGCATGAATTGTGTCAGCCACACGGCCCAGTAATCGATCCATTTCCATATGCGTCAGAGGTAATACTGAACGCAACACCGCAATCGCAGCACGACGATCTCGCAGAAAGTAAAACAGCAGATAAAACGTCAGCAACAGGCTCATCACTTCGATCACCGATCCACGAACGAAGCCAGAACCCGTGGTACTCATCCATGTCGCCGTTGACTTCACCGTTTCGGGTAGATTCTGCTGCTCAAGCCAGTCAGCGAGCGGAATCAATCTTGGATGCAGCTCGATCGCTCGCCGCCATTCGCCGGATTCGATGCGTGCATTCACCAACTGCGCACCGCTGGAGGCTTCTCGTCCAAGCCTCTCCCCGACAAATGTCACGAGGACCAAAACCACAGACCCGATCAGGAAGACGGAAATTGCTGCGGCAACTCCGGGACTTGGGATAACAGCTTCAATCCGTCGTTGCATCGGCGCGCAAACGACAGCGAGTGCCAGTGACCACGCAATCGGCGATAGAAACGGAGCGGCCAGCAGGTAGCAGAGATACAAGCCCACAGTTGTGGCAAACATCAGGACAAAAATCTGCACATAGTTCCGGGAGCCCCAATCATGAGTGATCGGCAACGCGGTCTCATCTGCAGAACTGCCAGTTGTCGCCAACTTGACGATCACGGGCGGCGTGACGGTTGGAGCGGACCCTTCTGAGGAAAGACCGTCTTTACCCGCAGCAATCTCTTCAGCCGCCGTCTCGATGGCGTATTCCATTTTCTCGAGCGACCGATCCGGAGACGACGGCTCTTCGACCAGAGTCAACAACGTATTCATCTGCATCTCTTTCGAATAAACGCCGAAGAACTCCTGACAGAACCGGGACAGGCCCCCTT
>CAIJTV010001095.1:0-3896 GCA_903823635.1 uncultured Planctomycetaceae bacterium | reverse complement strand
GTCGACTCCGATCAACAACAGGTTCTCCTGAATCTTCTTGAACAGCGAGCCGATCAGCATCCCGATTCGATTGATGGTCGCACGTCTGTGATTGTGATCAGCAAGTCAGGCGGAACCCTCGAAGCAGCGGTTGCCTTCCGAACATTCCGCGAACTGATCGAACGCAAATTCCCGAAGCTCGCCAAAAGCCTGATCGTTCCAGTGACCGGTGATGCAGGTCGTCTTCGCAATCTTTCCAATGCTGCTGGTTACGAAGACGTCTTCTCAATCCCGGATGGGATCGGAGGACGCTTTTCGATCCTGACCGCAGTGGGTTTGCTCCCGGCCGCCGCCAACGGCATGAACATCCGCGCTTTGCTGCAGGGTGCGGCGGACATGACGGAACATTTCCGCAACGCACCGTTTGAAGAAAACATCGTGCTGCAGTACGTAGCAGTTGGACATGCGTTCGAGATGGATCTGGGCATGACAACGCGTCTGCTATCCACATGGGGCAGCAAGCTGGAAGCTGTCGGCCTGTGGTACGACCAATTGCTCAGCGAAAGCCTCGGTAAGCATGAACGCGGGGCAACTCCACTGACCGTCGTGAACACACGAGATCTGCACAGCCGCGGACAGCAGCATCAGGAAGGCCGACGCGACAAACTGATTACAAACCTTTTGCCCGGACGACCTCACAAACCGCCAATCACCGTGCCAAAGCACGAACTTGATCAGGATCAACTGAATCAATTGGCTGGCGTTCCAATGCCCCGCATTCTGCAGGCGGCCATTGACGGGACGAACAAGGCTTATGCCGACGAGCAACGCCCGACAACAGATCTCGTTATGCCTTCCATTACCGAACATGCTCTGGGGCAACTCTTCCAGATGCTGATGCTGGCCACAGTCGTGGAGGGCCGACTCGTCGGTACCAATCCTTACGGTCAGCCGGGCGTGGAAGCCTACAAGAGAAACATGCAGGCCAATCTTGGTATCAAGTAGTTAATGGTCAGAAGGCCCGGCGGTGAACTATCTCAAAATGCCGTAAGTCGTAGGGTGTTGACAAGCGGAGCGCAGGCAAACCATTTTGCTACCATTTGGTGTGCCTTCGCTCCGATTGTCACCCCTACAAAACACTCAGGTTCAACAACATGCGTTGCAGTGAACCAGGAACAGAAAGTGAAAACTCATGAGCACAACGATTACGTTCCTGGGGCATGGTGCGTTTCAGATTCAAACCGCTGGCAAGACGATCCTGATTGACCCTTTTCTGACCGGGAATCCACTGGCCTCTGTCTCGGCAGACAGCGTACAGCCCGACTATATCGTTGTCTCGCATGGGCACGGTGATCATGTTGGCGACACAGTCGCGATTGCCAAGCGAACGAACTGCCTTGTCATCACGAACTACGAGATCGCAACATGGCTCAAAGAGCAGGGCGTGGAGCGAACTCATGACATGAATACTGGCGGCAGCTACAAGTTCGATTTCGGAACAATCAAGCTGACCATGGCTCATCATGGTTCGATGCTGCCCGATGGTTCCTACGGCGGATGCGCCACAGGAGTTCTGCTCAAGACCTCCGATGGCAACATCTACCATGCCTGCGACACGGCTCTGTTCTCCGACATGAAGCTGATTGGCGATGAAGGCCTGAAAGTTGCGATCCTGCCGATCGGTGACAACTACACAATGGGCCCCGATGATGCGATTCTGGCCGTTGGTTTTCTGCGTCCGGAATATGTCATCCCGGGACACTACAACACGTTTCCCGTCATCAAGCAGGATGTGGAGGCATGGTCATCACAAGTCAAGTCCGGCACGTCTGCCAAACCTGTCGTGCTAAGTCCTGGGCAGTCGTTTACGTTGTAAGCTCCTGACCCCTTGGACTGCTGCAGCCTGCTGCAGCTTTCCGACCACAGCCTGCTGTGGTCAACGGCTTTGCACTATCACAAGATTTCAAGCCCGGGTGTTGGCAGCAGGCTGCCTGCACCAAAGCGGCAGCAGGCTGCCGCAGTCCAAGTGGGCTAGATGACACGTGGGTAAAGCAAAAACTCGCTTCGTTCCTGATCCCAGGCTTCGCAGTCCAGTGCAATGGCTGCCTCAATTTCCGAGTACCTTCCAATGCACTCCCGCAGCAGCGAACTGCCGCTGATAATGTCGAGCGGCATCAGCGAGTTTTCATATTCGTAGGGCGGAGGATTGAGCAGACACTCATCCGGATATTTTTCTCTGCACAGCTTCAGTATTCGTACCGTCATTTCATACGATCGAAACACCGCCCGATCGGTCACGTGGATCGAAACTCCGCCACAGCTTAGTGCGGCCCACTTGTCGAATGTCGGCGTAAACCGAATCGGCAGAAATCGAACGCCCGCCAATTTCAGCGACTGGAGATGCTCACAGAATTCGCCCGGCTCAATAAACGGCGCACCGATAACCTCGAACGGCACCGTCGTTCCGCGGCCTTCGGAGAGATTCGTCCCCTCCAACAGAACCTGCCCGGGATAGACAACAGCAGTCTGTATGGCCTGCATGTTGGGTGATGGTGGAACCCACAAACGGCCAGTCTCATCAAAGTACTGATCGCGTCGCCAGCCTTCCATAGGAACGACGACCAGTTCGGCGTTAATGCCATAACGCTTGTTGAAGAATCCGGCCAGCTCACCGATCGTCATGCCATGTCGCATCGGGATCTCAGCCTCGCCGACGAAACTGCGACACGCCAAATCGAGCAATGGTCCCTCTGAGATCATTCCTCCGATAGGGTTCGGTCGATCCAGAACCACTACTGAAATTTGTCGAGAAGCACACTCCTGAAGACAATAAAGCATTGTCCAGATGAAAGTGTAGACTCGAGTTCCCGCGTCCTGCAGATCAATCACGAGGCAATCGATGCCGGATAACATCTCCTCGGTGGGTCGTCGCGTTTGCGAATAGAGACTGTAGACGGGAACGCACAGACGATCATGTCGACCATGAGCAGTCTCGATCATATTCGCCTGCTGTTCGCACCAGAGTCCGTGCTGTGGCGAAAGGATAGACCGCAGTTGTCCCGGAAACTTCTCGGCCAGCAGATCACAGGCCAGACGAACGTCAGCGTTCACCGACGCACGATTCATAACTACGGCAAAACGGCGTCCTCTGAGTATTTGCTGCTGATCGGACAACAGCCGTTCGAGCCCGATGCGAAGTTTGGAATCCTGGCGGCTCATAAGAATTGGATCACACAGAAGACACTCTATTGCGCAGGCACTGGCGGCATACGCCCAATATCCAGTGCTCGTCGAGCACAGCCTGCAGCACCGATGAAACCAGCGTCACCACCCAATGAGGCGTACTCGATCGAAATCTTGTCCGCGATGGTCGTAAATGTTCGGCCACGAAACTCCTGTCGCACGCGACGCAGGAACTCACGCCCCACCTGAGTTTCATTCCGACCGAACGTCATCGCCCCACCAAGCAGTACCATAGCCGGATCGATCACATGCACTGCGGTTGTGATTGTGGCTCCCAGATAGCGAGCCATCTCCATGATCAATTCCAGAGCCAGATGGTCACCATGCTCGGCTTCTTCTGCGATCAATCGAGGCGACAATTCTGCCCCGGACTCCATTCGAGTTCGCACCGATGTCACATCGCCGGCCTCAAGACGCTCGCGAAACCGCTTCAGCAATGCCGTCGCGCTGACGTACGCTTCGGCAGTGCCGTATTGGCCGGTCGGACATAGTCGTCCCTCGTCCATTTCCAGAATCACGTGGCCCAGCTCGGAGCCGTGCGAATGTTCGCCCTCAATAATGTGATCGTCGACAATGACCCCACCGCCGAGTCCCGTGCCAAGCGTGTAAAACAGCAGGCTGCGAGCGTGTTTCGCAGTGCCGGCCCAGTATTCACCATAGGCCGCAGCGTTCGC
>CAIJTV010001094.1:0-3630 GCA_903823635.1 uncultured Planctomycetaceae bacterium | reverse complement strand
TGTCTCTCGGCAAGTCGGAGAGAGTTCACGGGCATCCCGCATCAGGGGCCAGATAGAACTGTCGCGAGACGGCTCCCAAAAAGAATGGGAACCATCATTCTGATGCGGACGGATCCAGCTTCCGTTATTCGAGCCCCAAGCCGCAGTCTCGCGAAACGGCGGTGCTGAAGCATTCGGATGTCATCGAAAGCGTTAGCCGTACCCTGCGGCAACTAACACCTCCACGCATGCAATCGTTGGTGCATGAAATCACCTCGAAGCTTCTGCCGGAGCGTCCGTTTCGCGAATCCGATCTGAAAATGAATGACATCCGTATGATCGAGGAATCTACATCAAGTCGCTGCTGGCGGCTCATCACGCACGAGTCCACCATCATGGGAGAAACCCGCATCACTGGCTGTTCGGCTGATCCTAGGCTGTTGATTTTACAGTGATTCGCCCCACAAGTTCAGGGGAGGTTCATGCATTCACCGCGGATCAATCATCAGGTAAACGTCCTTCCTGTTAAATTTTTCATTCCACTTTTTTTTATCCTGCCGGCCTGGCTCACTGTGTCGAACATTCGACTGCATACGGCGAGAATTATCCGCTGCTCCTGAATCGCCGGTGGTATGAACATTTAAGTACCGATCTTTTTTTCGGTTATGTGAGCCGAATTCGGGATCAGATTCTTACGCCTGAAGTCAATTGTAAAAACCGATGCCCAACACATCTCTGTCGTTTAAACGCCCCGAAGCCGATCTTGCCATGCTGGAGCTGCTCGCATTGGAGTACCCCAATGTTGACGCGGCGATCGCCGAAGTCGCTCGATTGGCGGCAGTGCAGACGTTGCCGAAAAGCGCAGTGCATGTGATCAGCGATATTCATGGCGAAGACAAGAAGCTGCAACATGTGATCAACAATGCATCGGGAACACTTCGGCCTCTGGTTGAAGAGATGTTTGCCGACCGCATGAATGCACAGGAGATGGCCGAGTTCCTGAAGCTTACGTTCTATCCGGCCGAGGTCACCGCACGACTGCGTCAAACACTCACGCGGCCCGAAGATGTTTTGGCCTATGCGACGCGCACTTTGCAGCCTCAATTGGAACTGCTGCGATATCTTGTGTCCAATTACAGCCTGCGATTGGCGACTCGACTCTTTCCGGCCGAGTACAGTGAGCTGCTGTTGGAACTGCTGCATTCTCCCTCCACCGAGCGTGGTCCGGAGTTTATCGGGGCAATGCTGGAGGAACTTGTCAAACGCGGCCGAGCATTGCACCTGATTCATCTGGTAGGGCGGCTGATTCGTAATCTGGCGGTCGATGAATTGATTATCGGCGGCGACTGCTGGGATCGAGGTCCACGTGGGGACAGGGTTGTCGAATATCTTCGCCTGCAGCCGAACGTGGAATTCATCTGGGGCAATCACGATGTCCTGTGGATGGGGGCCGCTCTGGGCCACGAAGCGTTGATTTGTACGGTGCTGCGAGTGTCGCTCAGGTACCGCCGAATTGGCCAGTTAGATGAAGGCTACAGCATTCCTCTGACACCGCTGGAACATCTGGCCCGCACGGTTTACGCAGACGATCCGGCGCAATATTTCATGCCAAAAAGCAATGGCATGCGATCGAACGACGTCGTGGCTCGTATGCAGAAAGCAGCGGCCATTATGCAGTTCAAACTGGAAGGCCAGCTGCTTGAGCGGAATCCTCAATGGCAACTGGATCATCGACGCCTGCTGCACCGCATTGATCAATCGCGCGGCACAATCCAGATCGATGGCATCACCTATGACCTGCGAGACAAACTCTTTCCGACGATTGACCCGGCAGACCCGTACCGATTGACGCCCGAAGAGTTATCCTGCCTGGCTGTGATGAAGCATTCGTTTCTCAGCAGTCAAAAACTGCAACAGCAGATCCGATTTATGGTCGGGCACGGCTCCATGTATCTCCGTCGCGATGAGTGCCTGATCTTTCACGGCTGCGTGCCAGTGGACGCTGCTGGCACCTTTCTGCCGCTTAGTGTCGACGGGCAATTGTTGGCCGGCCGCAAACTTTTTGAAGGCATTGAAACGATCGTTCGCCGAGCTGTGGTGAATGCAGCGGAGCCGGATCTGGATTTTCTGTGGTACCTGTGGAGCGGTCCTCGATCGCCTTTGTTCGGCAAGGATCGCATCGCCACCTTTGAACGCGATTTTATTCAGGATAAAAATTCTCATCGCGAAACCAAGGACCCCTATTTCACGTTGATCCACGAAGTCGAATTCTGCGACAAAGTGCTGGCGGAGTTTGGCATGTCGTCGGAAGGTGGATTGATCGTCAACGGACATGTGCCGGTGAAGGTTGAAAAAGGCGAGTCACCTCTGAAACGTAGTGGCAAGGCCATCACCATCGACGGGGCGTTCTCCGAGGCTTACGGCGACTACGGTTATACACTGGTGCTGGAACCCAATCGAATTGTGCTGGCAGAACACCATCACTTCGAATCTGTCGATGCAGCCGTGCGTGACGGCATTGACATCGTGCCCAACGTGAAGGAGATTAAAGTCTTCAACAAACCTCGACGCCAACGTGACACTGAACGAGGACAAAGAATCCGCTATCGTCTGGAAATGCTGGAGCGTCTGATTGAAGCTTATCAAACCAACCGCCTTCATGAGCACGCGAAACGCTCGTCGTCTAATTCAATCCCTAATTGAGTCGATTGAACCACCACGTGGACGTAAATTGTCGTCCGCGAAAAATGGCCTTTAACGGCAGCAGCTAAAGTATCAGCATCGAGGGCCATGCCGTGTTAGAACAATGGCTGCACTTCACTCAGAAACAGGGATGGTTCCAAGGCGAAGCCTGCTAACACGGATCTCAAACACCTGACGGCCGATGCGAATACTCTGGCGGAGTTGCGGGCTCGACTGTCCAGCGTTTCATGGTTCATGCGATGCACTTCGGAAGTGATTGCTCGCATGGCGAATGCCGGGGACGAATGCACCGGGCGGCTCTGGGCGGGCCGCTTCAAGGCGACGGTCTTGCCTGATGAGGCAGCCACCGCGGCGTGCATGGTTTACATGGATCTGAACCCGGTGCGAGCCGGTCTGGCGGCAAATCCAGAGAAGAGTGACTTTACGAGTGCTCAGGACCGCATTGCCGATCTCAAGTATGCCGATGACGTTTCGACGGCGGATGCAAAGGACGTGCGAATCGAACATGGCCGGAACGCAGGCTGGCTTGCTCCTGTGGAGCTGGAGCCGAAGCGAAAGAAGGCTCGCGAAAAATGTTCCAGCCGCCGAGCTTAAAATAAAGGCTGTATGTTTTTGCCGCTGGCAGAATACCTGCAACTGCTCGACTGGACCGGCCGCCAGTTGAAACCGGGGAAACGGGGAGCGATCCCGAAGAATGCTCCTCCGATTTTGGATCGACTGAATCTATCGGCAGAACTCTGGCTGCACGCCGTCGAACACTTCGGCAGACGCCGGTCGGCCACTCGCATCACGCCCGCCTCCCGCTTCAACGCCAAAGCAATACCGATCGACTCAGTGCTCGCTGCTCGGTAACGGTGAAAAGCTGCAGATCACAGGAAAATCGAGAGTTGCGACGGTCTGTTTCAGTTGTCGGTTTGGATAACCCTGAGTTCATTAAGTTAGCCGGAT
>CAIJTV010001093.1:0-1687 GCA_903823635.1 uncultured Planctomycetaceae bacterium | reverse complement strand
ATCGATCGAAGTATGTCGTTTTAAATTCGGGGCATACTTTTCACGACAAGGACTTCCGGCAGTCCTTGCCGGTTTACTCTGACAACACTGGACCTTAGCGGCGAAGTGGCCATTATGGCTCGTTATCAGGGCCAGGTTGCAACATTCCGAGCCACAGTTCCACTGGGAGCTGACACTTCAAATATGCCGGAGCCAGTTAATCTGGTTGATGCCGCTGTCTTTGGAAAGCTGAAACAGCTGGGGATTCCGGCATCAGATATTTGCGATGATGCAACTTTTCTGCGTCGCGTGTCGCTGGATATCTCCGGAACACTTCCTTCAGAGGCAGACGTTCGTTTATTCATGGCGGATGCTTCTCCTGATAAGCGAGATCGACTGATCGATCGACTACTGGATGGGACGGCCTACGCGGATCATTTCGCGAACAAGTGGAACTTCGTTCTTCGTAATAAGAAGGAAGGGGCTGACGATGCTCCCGGTACGATGTTGTTCCACCAATGGCTGTGGAATCGCATGTACGACAATACGCCCTACGATCAGTTTGTCCGTGAAATCGTGACAGCGTCCGGGGATCCTCAGATGAATCCCGCGGTGGTCTGGTATCGCGATGTTGACAGCACCGAAGAGCAGGTTGAAGACACCGCTCAATTGTTTCTGGGACTGCGAATCCAGTGTGCTCGCTGCCACCATCATCCGTTCGAAAAATGGAGCCAGGACGACTACTACGGGATGGCTGCGTTCTATGGGCGGGTTGGCAAGAAGGCAATTCCGAACGTTGCCGGAACGATGCGTGATAAGCGTGTGTTCCACAATGAAGGTGTGGCTACTGCCAGCAATCCTCGCACAGGCAAAGCTTTGAAGCCTGCCGGTTTGGGGACGCCGCCTTATGAGATTGCTGCTGACAGCGATCCGCGAGTGAAACTGGCTGACTGGATGTCTGACCCAAAGAATCCATTCTTTGCGAAGTCATTGGTAAATCGATACTGGAAGCATTTCTTCAGCCGTGGCATTGTTGAGCCTGAAGACGACATGCGAGAAACCAACCCTCCTGCGAATCCGGAACTGCTGAATGCTCTGTCAGATCATTTCATTAAGTCTGGTTTCGACATGAAGGAACTGGTTCGGACGATTTGTCGTTCGCGAACCTACCAGCTCAGTGCCCTGCCAAACGAGCACAATGCCAGCGACAAGCAGAACTTCTCCCGCTATTACCCTCGCCGGTTGAGTGCTGAAGTTCTGTACGATGCATTCCATGTCGTGACGGAAACGTCAGAGAACTTCGGTGGTATGCCAGCCGGAACGACGGCAATGCAGTTGGTTGATTCTTCAAGTGCGACTTACTTCCTGCAGGTATTCGGTCAGCCCAAGGGTGACACGGCCTGCGAATGTGAACGCAGCATGGATGCAAATCTTGCTCAGAGCCTGCACTTGCTGAATGGTCGCGAGATTCAGGACAAGATTGCTCGCGACGGTGCTCGCACCGCCAAACTGGCCGCCGACACCGCGCGGCCGGATGAAGAGCGAGTAAAAGAATTGTATCGCTGGGTCTTTGCTCGCGAACCTAACGCAGAGGAGCTTGAAGTGGCAATCGCCTACATCAAGAAGCATTCTGACAATGTTCGCCGAGGCTATGAAGATGTGGTCTGGGCTTTGATTAACACCAAAGAGTTCCAGTTCAATCATTGAT
>CAIJTV010001092.1:0-6850 GCA_903823635.1 uncultured Planctomycetaceae bacterium | reverse complement strand
CGGATGGCGAAGAGATGTTGCCAGTCGATCCCGAAAAGCTTCCGGAGTCAGACGAGCCTGGCGATATTCCGGAGAAGTAGCGTCTTTACAGCTTTCAGAAGATCTTGATCTCATGATGATTCACCCTGCATTTGTAAGTGTCTCTTTATTCCTCGTGTTGCTCTTACCTTCCGTCGCATCCGGGCAGGATGCACGGCTCAGCAGCGCGATCACGAAAGCCGAACAGTTCCAAAAGCAGGGGAAACTTGAGGACGCTGCAAACGAATACGAGAAGGCTCGAAAACTCGCGGTCGAAGTGTGGGGCGACAACCATGCCAACGTTGCCGCTCTCACTCAGGCGCAGGGGATGCTTTGGAAGGATCTGGGCGAATATGCAAAAGCAGAGACGTTGATCCGGAAAGCGCTCGAGATTTCGACCGCAGTTGGTGACACCGAACTTGCCGCTGAAGCCACGAACAATCTTGCTACCGTAAAATGGGAGCTGGCAGACTATGTGGAGTCACAGAAACTTCACGAAAACGGTCTGGCGCTGCTCAGCAAAGCGTACGGCGAGAACTCGCCAGAGGCGGCTGTCAGTCGAAGCAATCTGGCGGAGGCCCTCAAAGAGCTAGGCGACTACTCCAGCGGCGAACCAATGGTGTTGCAATCCATCAAGGTGCTTCGCAATCATCAGCCCACGTATGCTTCGGAGCTGGCCGCCAGCTTGATGAACCATGCGGATTTCTACGCGCGCCAGGGAATCTATGTTCGTGCGGAACTGCTGCTGCTGGAATCGATGCAGATCAAAGAAAAGGCCTTCGGTGTCAACCATTTCGAGGTCTGTCGTCCGCGAAATAATCTGGCGGCATTGTACTTCGGGATGGGGCAGTTCGAAAAAGCGGAATCCATGCACAAGCAGAATCTGAAAGTGTTCGAGGCCACTCTGGGGCCAAACCATCCTCATGTTGCCAGCATTGTCCTGAACCTTGCCTTGACGTATCAGATGCAGAAGCGATACGACGAAGCGGTGGCCATGTACGAGCGTGCTCTTTCGATTCGCCGCAAAAGCTTCGCCGCAGACCACGCGTCGATCTCGTTAACGCTGCATAACTTTGGACAATTCTATACTAAACGAGCAGACTATCCTCGAGCACTGACGACTTTGCAAGAAGCCCTCGCCAGCCGCACAAAGACGTTTGGCCCTGACCACATCACAGTGGGCGTGACAAGTATGGCGATTGGCGATGTGCACTATGCACAAGGGCAGTTTGAAGAAGCCAAAGCGAATTATGAGGAGTCCCTGCGCATTCGCCAGAAGCAACTCCCCGAGACTCATCACGACCTGGCCTACAGCCACACGACATTGGGCGAGGTGAATGCATCCACTGCAAACTGGGATTCAAGCGTCGATCATTTCGATTCAGCCAGACGCGGGTTCCGTCGACATATTGATCAGTCGCTGCCGTCGCTTCCCGAGGCCGATCAGATTTCATTTCTTAAGTACGTTGACGAGCCATATCTTCATTCTTCACTTTCGCTTGTGTTGGCGCAACCGCAAAACCAGAAGGTGATCAATTCCACGGCTGGCTGGGTGCTTAACGGAAAAGCAGTCTCGCAGCAGGCGATGGCCCAGCGGGCGTTGATTGATCGCGACACCAAAGATTCAAAGCTCGCGGCTGCGGTTAAGGCGCTGCTTGTGATTCGTAAACAACTTGCGTCACTGATGATGTTAAGCGATTCAGAGGAAGGCGATCCTGCAAAGCAAGCTCGCATTGATGAATTGGTGCGGCAGGAGCAGGCACAGTCGCGAACGTTATCCGAGCAGGGCGGCCGTTCGCCGGGCTCAGCGGCCTGGATTGAGACCGATGACGTTCGTAAGGCGTTGAAGGATGATTCAGTGCTGGTGGAGATTGTGAGATTCCGAAAGTACGACTTCGCCAATCCTGCGGCCAAAGAAGAAGATTGTCCTGAGCACTATGTTGCGTGGATCATTCCAAAGAATGAAGCAGGGGAAATTCGTGTGGTCGATCTGGGTGATGCGACAGCGATTGACGAACGTGTTCGCGCTGCTCGAATTGCTTTGAAGGAAGCACCGCAGTTGATTCGCGAGAACGGCGAGCAGGACGCCGAAAAAATGTTAGAACCTTCGCTTCGGTCTCTGGCAGGCTCAATTCTGTATCCGTTGCTTGACGCTCTGGAGCCAGCCAAAACGGTTTACCTCAGTCCGGACTCGTTGATGTGGCTTGTGCCCTGGAGTGCGTTACCTCTTCAGGATGGCCAGTATGCTATTGAGAAGTTCGATATTCGATTCCTTGTCACCGGGCGTGATTTGGTTCGTAACGAAAACACATTCAATGCCTCCAATCCCGTCATTTTCGCCGACCCGGATTTCAACCTTGATCCTGCAGCGGTCGAAGCAGCAACGCAGCAGTTACTTAAGAAACCTTCGGGTCAAAGAAACACATTGCGAGCGATCGCTCCATCGGGAAAGTTTAAACTCGGAACCGTGTCACGCTTACCAGGTACAAAGTCGGAAGCGGAAGCGGTCTTGCCAAATCTGGAACTGTTTACTGCCAGAAAGGCCTCCGTTTATTCTGGCCAATCGGCTCTGGAAGCTGTCTTCAAAACTGTCCGCCAACCCCGCGTGCTGGTCTTAAGTACTCACGGATTTTTCGAAGAGGAAAAGCCGGCGGGTGAGTCGTCGCAGACTTCATCAAATCCGTTACTGCGTTGTGGTTTGCTTCTCGCAGGCTGCAACAAGCCCATCGATGCGTCGGTGAATGATGGCGAGGATGGGATTTTGACAGGACTGGAAATTGTCAGTGTCGACTTGCGAGGCACGGATCTGGTCGTCTTGAGCGCTTGTGAGACAGGACTTGGCGAAGTTCGAAACGGAGAAGGTGTTTCCGGCCTGCGTCAGGCATTCCAATTGGCCGGTGCACGATCGGTCGTTTCTACCTTGTGGCAGATTCCCGACCGAGAAACCGCCAGATTGATGGCGAGCTTTTTTGACGGTTTGGCAGAGACTCACGATAAAGCCAGTTCGCTTCGTCAATCCCAACTCAAACTTATCGCAGCACGACGTGATCGTAAAGGGGCCGCTCATCCATTCTACTGGGCTGCATTCACCATCACCGGCGAGTAACCATTTAAACAACCCTCAAGGTCTACAAGCTTCGTCGGTGACCACTACACGCAAAAATACACATCATGAATTCAATAGCCTACCAGATCTCGTGCAGACTTTTCGCCTTGGGTCTGATCAACCTCGTCTTTGCTTCTTTCTCCGCTGGCGACGAAGTTCAAAGCCGACTCAACGCGGAGGTGAAGGAGATTCTGCGAAGCCGTTGTGCCGATTGCCACGGCGCTGCCGCTTCCTCAACAGAGTTTGACGTCCTTGACGCGAAATCCCTCATCGAAACGGATATCGTTAAGGCGGGAAACCCGGAAGAATCCCGCCTGATGAAGTTCCTCGTGACTGACGACGAGCAGATTCGCATGCCGAAGGATCTTCCTGCGCTGTCATCCAGCGAGATCGACAAAATCCGGACCTGGATCGCCAATGGCGCGACCGCTTTTCCGGAGGATGTCGCGATTCCACGGGAAGACCAGCGTGAAGACTCATTCAGCGCGGTCGCTGGAGTGGATTACGTTCTCAAACAGATTCTTGCTCATCAACGCTCACTGTCGTCCGATCAGGCGAAGTCGATGCGATACTTCAGTTGCAATCATCTGCTGACACGCGGAGCAACGCGTGACGAGCTGAACTTGCAACGCGATGCCTTGGCAAAGACTGTTAATCATCTGACGTATTCTCGCGATCCTGTGATGATCGAGGCGATCGATGGCGATACCGCGACGATCTTTGCAGTCGATATTCGCAAGCTCGGTTGGCATCACGAGTCGCTCAAAGTGGTCGGTACCCAGGGCAAGCTCGGCCCTTCACTCAACAACTACGACATGGTGTTGCTTGAGTATCCCTATGCGATCGCCTATCACGACTCGGATACCTATGAAAAGCTGAAGAACGAGTTCATTGTGCCCTCCGGCATGGTGCGTCCGATCGCCTATATGCGCGTCGATTGGTTCTGCAGCGTTGCGCTTCAGCCGCCGCTCTATCACGATCTGATGCACATGCCGTCTCATGTGCAGGACCTCGAGCGAGAAATCGTCGGGGTCAAAGCAGATGAGGAACTCCTTCATAAGAATGTTGTTCGAGGAGCCGTGATTTTATCCGGAGTCTCTCGCAATAATCGGGCTGCTGAACGATACGTTTCCCCGCACGGTGCCTACTGGAAATCGATTGATTACGCGACAAATAAAGGGGAGGAAAATATCTTTCGTGATCCGGTCAACCTTCATGGTGTTGGCGGCGAGATGATATTCAACCTGCCAAATGGGTTGCAGGGGTACTATCTCTCAACTGCCGCGGGGGATCGACTGGATTCGGGACCCACGGAAATCGTGACTGATAAATTCGCTGAAGACAAGTTGGTTCGAAATGCTCTTTCGTGCATCCGTTGTCACGATCAGGGGATCAAGACGTTCAAAGATTCTGTGCGGCCCGCTTTTGAGTCGATGCCAGGCAACCTTGGATTCAGCCGTAGCGAGGTCCTGAAGCTCTATCCCAAACAAGAAGAGCTATCAGCCCTTTTCAAGTCCGATGGCGGACGGTTTATGTCTGCCCTGGAGAAGGTCCTCGGACATCCCCAAAAGACTGAACCGTTAACGCCAGTCACTCGTCGTTTTCTAGAAGACCCGATCACGTTGACGGCCGCCGCAGGTGAGCTGGGATTGATAAAGTCCGGGGACCTTGGAGCCGTCTTTCGCAGCCGACAATTTGCGACGTTAGGATTGATTCCGCTCGCAAGTCAAGGTGCAGTTCGCCGTGATACCTGGGAAGATTATTTCGATCAGATTGTTCGCGAACTGGGGTTAGGAGACGCGATCGTTTCGCTTGATGCCAATACTCGCAATGACTACGCACCACTTGGGCACGGCCCCGACATCAAGATAACGACGACAAAGAACAGTCGAACATTCTCGGCCGGAGATCAAATCGCAGTCATCATTACGAACCAGGGAAAGACAGAAGTATTTGTCGAATTGATTGGCTCTGGAACCAAAGGTGAAAAAGTCGTTCTGATTCCCACAGGCTTGCGACTGAGCCCCGGAGCATCCAGGCGATTTCCCAGCGAAGGCACCATCACGGTTAAGCCCAGCCTTGGTCATGAGTTGATCACCGTCTTTGCCAGTGAAGCTGAATTTTCTGCAGGAACGTTGTATCGGGGTAAGAACATCGCTGATCGCTACGTTCATGAACTCGACACTCAGCGAGTCAGCCCGATCATCAAGAAGAGCCTTGTGATTGAAACGCGATAGTCATCCTCCGATCAATGCGAGCAACTCGAGAAGTCCTCGGCACAATGTATGGCTCGTATGGAACAGCCGGGGCTATCCAAACGTGGTACCCTGGCAACAATTCACAGCGGCAGATTTCTCTGGCCCCTCTTTCTGCCTGCTGAACTCCTGTTGATTGTAGGGCAGGTTTCGCCGTTGTGTAGAATCTTGAGGCTGGCGTAATGCGATTGGCCGATCGGTGTCTACCGATCTCCGCAAAGCATCCAGATGCCTTCCGCACGTTTTGCAATTTCAGTCGAGCTTGGTACTTACTTCATCGGTCGGAGTTGCACTGGCGTGCATCTTTGCGAGGTGCCCTTCCAGCGATTGCAGCAGTCCATCGATCGTCAGCTCCTGAATCTCGTGTGGGGGATTCCACGGGAACCAACGAAACCCATGATGCTCTGTCAGCCTGATTTTGACCGGGTGTTTTAGCCAGGCCAGAAACACATACAGCACTTTCTCAATCGAGCCTTCTCCACCGTATCGCTTCTCGTTCACAAAGTAGCGATTCTCGAAACGGAAGTCCGGATCGACGTCGATGTCCTGTTCCGTTATTCCGGTTTCCTCAGCCAGTTCCCGCAAAGCGCACTGCAGTTGAGTTTCTCCTTCATCGACGTGTCCCTTTGGCAGGTCCCACCGATGCGGATGCTTCATCAGCAGAAAGGATTCGATTGGCTTGCCGCGTACGATGAGAAATCCACATGAGATCGGTTTTTTCATAATGCTATTTCCTCCATGATTCGCAGCCAGCGACGGCAAACCGGCTCCTGACATGGAACATTCTGTGATCCTCTGAGCCCCAACCAACACGCAGCGAACCCAGGGTATGATGCAGTCCTGTGACCATTTTCACAATCGCAAGACTTTCCTCACCTCAAGGTATCCAACACTTTTCGGAGATGATTTCTGTGCCGAATTCTGGACCGATCACGAAATCGGTG
The DNA here is from genome assembly GCA_903823635.1 of uncultured Planctomycetaceae bacterium. Taxonomy (GTDB): domain Bacteria; phylum Planctomycetota; class Planctomycetia; order Planctomycetales; family Planctomycetaceae; genus SXXK01. The sequence goes on along the minus strand of CAIJTV010001092.1, from coordinate 527 downwards.
TTTTCATTCCGTGATGAAAACCTCGTCCTTTATGGCTCTGTGTCTGCGATTCTTTGCGATGGTCAAGCAATCGAACAGAAGCTGGGACTGACACGGAGGGCTGACGCCCAACCGCTCGCCGGTTCAGCGCACCTGGGGGGCGAGAAAGGATTCTCGTATTGCCGCAAGGCGAAGCCCGAGTTTAAGTCGCTGTAGAATCCTGGCCCCAATCAATGGTTGACGCGCCAACGGGTAGCAGCCAGCGGTCACGTCCTCGTCGGCCGGCATGGCAAGAAGGACCTCCCGGAATGCTCGACTGCGCCCAATTCAGATCTCTTTCCGCAGCTCGCTGGCATCGGGATCGCATTGCGATAAAAAACACCCTCAAAGCAACTCCGTTTTACGACAGGAATTCTCTATGAGCACAAGGTTTGGAATTGTTGGCACGGGCATGATCGCGCACTTCCATGCGAAGGCAATTCAGGCCATGCCAGGCGGGCAGGTCGTCGCGTGCTTCAATCAGAATGTCGATAAGGCCAACGCTTTCG
>CAIJTV010001091.1:0-2548 GCA_903823635.1 uncultured Planctomycetaceae bacterium | reverse complement strand
CCACGAACATTCAGAAGCTCGGAGAGATCCTGAACCTCATCGTTGGGTGGCAGGACTGCGTCACCTCGTGAAAAGTAATAATTTCGTTCTGCACCGAATTCCCGGGGGGTGTCATCGGCATCAATCCAGTCAAGGAGACTGTCCGCCAGAGCAACAGTCATATCGGGCAAATGCATCAGCTGTGCTCGACCATCTTTGGACTCGCGAGCCAGCCAGTTGATATCAAGTTTTGAAGACTCATCTTCAAGGCCGAAACGAAAGGACTCCCCTGCCCCGGGTCCCTGTACGAACACTGGCGATACGACTGAGTACGTCATCGGAGCCAGCTCTGTACCCTCGCTGATATTGCAGAACAATTTTGGATTGTTCACAGTGTTGCTGGAGGACCACTCGGTGGACTCTGGAAAAGCGGACAGCCACGTGGTGGCAGAAGCCATGCAGGCCCGTGCCGCGATTTCATTACGAGTTCGCACGGCCAGAGAAAGGTGACACAGCAATTGCTCGGAGAACTGATAGGCCGACAGGGTCCAGAGCACTGCAATGACCGCTGCAATCGGGAGCAAAATGCCCTTCCGAAGTCTGGCGGACCCTTGTTTGTCAGTTCGTCGTTTCATGGGAAATGCTCCGGTGGGAGCATAAGTCAGAGTTTAAAGCCGCGGAGAAAGCCCCACATACATTCCGGAATGATTCAGAGACCTTAGACGTTCCAGGAACAGTCTGGTCATCGCATGAATGAATGCGACCGCGAATTGTGTGACAGCAATGTCACACGATCCGAAAAAAGATGACTCCCTTCACGATGTTCTCCAAAGTCGATGGGACATTCCCGCTACTCTTCACTCGGGTTATCCAGCAGGAGTGTGCTGACATGTTGTTTTGAGGCAGCGTTTGTTTGCTTTTTGGATCGTGACAGAATCGTGACACGGATTGCTCTCGGCAGCGACTGCGTCAACACAGAATCCCACTCCGGCTTCCAGTTAATGCCGTCATAGAATTCAAAACGGAGTTGCAGTGGAGACTGAGACAGCTTACGAACTTTGACCTCTGCGGATGATCCGGAGAAACTTGATGAGGCCTGTATTCGCGGGGCCTCCATCAGAACGGGCTCCTGCAACAGGGGCCGGCTCACAGAAGCTCGAAGTCCACTGAGTTTGCTCAACAGGCTCGTTCCTGATTTGGCAACGTTGCCGTCGCAGAATTCGGTCCATTGGGGCATGATTCCGGCTGTATCCGCAGCAACGACGCACAGTTCCTCTGAATTCCCGTAGAGCAGGCCGGGCAGCAGTTCCGTCTGCTTTTCATCCTTGACGACGACTTCCGAACTTTGAGCAACGGACTCCTTGCGAACGACGGACCTGGCAGGATCCGGACACTTTCGGATTCGCAACAACACATCCTGAATTTCGGCGATGATCTGCGGTCCGGACAGACAATCCATCGCTTCCGATTGCCCTTGCTCCTTGAGCTTTGCAAACTGAAATAAGGTTTCCGAGAACAGCGAGACAATGACGCCGATGATGGCAATGGCCAGCAGAACTTCCAGAAGAGTCATCCCTTTTGCTGAGGGAGAACGGTACGGAAATTCAGGACGTTTTGCTCGGCTAAGGCTTCTTTGTTTCATCGTGGGTTACCAGCCTGTGAATCAGACTTTTCCCTTGCGATCGGAAAGAGTCGAGTGAGCGAGCAGACCGGTTTTTTGTCAGTTTCAAAGAACACCAGGACCGTAACTCTGCCGACGGAAGAAAAAGGACCACTCTCAACCACTTGCTTCCATCGCCAGTCACGAGCAGTTTCAAAGACTCCTTCTTCCGACGTGACAGCAGAGGTTTTTTCTGCGAGAGCTTCCGCAATCCTTGACTCGCACATTAAAGCCGCGCGAGTGATACGCTGCGTTTTTTCTGAAGAATTCAGAGCGTTGGTCAGGTACTGAGATGATCCTGCGACAGCGATGGCCAGCACGAATGCCGAGACCGAAACCTCCAGCAGAATTGAACCAGCACGCCGGCACGGCTTACTGCGGAAACGTATTGTCGAAGACCGTTTCATCATGATTCCTGTCGGATCCTCGCCTGCCCGGTAGTTCCCTCCAGATCAACAATTCGTCGACGCTTGCCGCTGCGAATTTCCAGAGAGTTTGACGTACAGCGGCCGTCCGCATGGAACCACAGACGGCAACTGTTGTTCGTTTCACCGCGGGGCAGTGGCCGATGCTTCTGTTCAGCAACTTCAAACACGCATTCGCCCAGAAGCGTCTCCCAGATCTCGGCATCGTGATCGAATTGTGAGTCGAGACGAACCGTTCTGTATTTTTGTCCGTTGGGCATGAACTCAATAGCGTGAGGAATTCCTTCGTTCGCAGCCTGAGCTGACGCACGATTGAGAGTCAGTATGAATGATTCCACAGACTGACTTAATTGATTTTGTTCCAGCCAGCTCCACAGCGCTGGGAATGTTACCGCGGAAATCAGACTCAGGATTCCAAGGACAAGCAGCATTTCCATGAGCGTAAATCCTGAGCCGGATGCGATCGCATCTTTATCAGCAGTCT
>CAIJTV010001090.1:0-4593 GCA_903823635.1 uncultured Planctomycetaceae bacterium | reverse complement strand
GGCGATGTGAAGGGAACTCCGGGCTGCGTTCTGGTTGGCCCTCACGGAGTTGTCGAATTGAAACAAGGCGTCATCCGCGCGATGCGTCACGTGCATATGGGTCCGGAAGATCTCGAATACTACGGCGTCAAAGACGGCGATCACATGCACCTTCGCATTGAATCCGAAGGCTGCACGACCGTTCTGGAAGATCTTGCGGTGCGAGCTGGCAAGGGAATTAAACTGGAAGTTCATCTGGATACCGATGAGGGCAATGCCTGTAACCTGGAGAAGGCCTCAAAGGTTGAACTGGTGAAACCAGAGTTGTGTAAGTGTCAACATTAGAGTTTGAGGTGTTCCGTGTTCAGTGTTCAGTGTTCAGTAAGCCGCATTGCTGCGTTTCAACTGAACACTGAAAACTGAACACTGAAAACTGCGAACTGAACACCCCGTCGCAATGACTGCGGCAGTCTTTTTTTGGCCTTGTTGCTGCAGGATGCAGGCAACAAGCGCGGAGTAGTGAAAAATGGCGAAATCAACGGATGCGTTGGGAATGATTGAAACGAAGGGCTTCGTCTGCATGGTCGAAGCCATCGATACAATGCTGAAGGCTGCCAATGTGCAGCTCGTTTCATGGGACAAGATCGGAAGTGGTCTGGTCACTGCATTTATCGTGGGTGACGTCGCGGCTGTTAAGGCTGCAATTGACGCCGGTGCTGCTGCTGCTGCAAAGCTGGGCACTGTGATCAGCGTCGAAGTCATTCCTCGTCCAAACGAAGAACTGACAGCGATCCTGCCAAAGGGCAAGACAGCTCCAGCTGCTGCTAAGAAGTAGTCAGGCGACGTGTATTTCAAATTTCAAATCTCAAATTTCAAATTTGAAATTCCCTGCCCATGCTCCCAAATCAACTCGATCTCTTTTCGGAACAAATATCCATGAGCGAAGCATTAGGAATGATTGAAACCAAGGGCCTTGTGTCCGCCGTACAGGCGTCTGACGCAATGCTGAAGGCTGCCAACGTCACGCTTGTAAAGCAGTTGAACATTGGTGCCGCTTACATCACCACGATCATCAAAGGCGACGTCGGTTCCGTCCGCGCAGCCATCGACGCTGGTGCTGCTGCAGCTTCTCAGAGCGGCGAACTCGTCTGTGCTCACCTGATCCCACGACCAGAAGCGTCGTTGCTGGAATCGATTCTGTAGTGTAGCCCTCTCGCTCCGCGAGAGGAGCCTTGCAGAGCGCATTCACAAATGACTGTGCAGGTTCCTCCGGGAACGCTCCCACTTCAAGGCTCATCACGGCGGAGCGTGATGGATACTTTGGGTAAATATCGCATGAAAGTTCTTGTCGCCAATCTTGGTTCGACCAGCTTCAAGTATCGTTTGTTCGATCTGACGAACGAATCCCAGCTTGCCAAAGGTGGGATCGATCGCATCGGGCAGAAGGATGCTTTGAGTTCGTGTTCGGTTCAAATCGGAAGTTATAAAGCAGAGACGTCTCAGTCCGTGCCGAATCATGCGGCCGCTGTGGGGATCTGCCTTGAACAACTGACGGATGCTGAACATGGCTGCCTGAAGTCGGTGAACGAAGTCGGCGGCATCGGTTTCAAAGCGGTCTTCGCGGGAGATCTCAGCGGCGTGCGAATCGTCGATGAGCCTCTGCTGCAGAAGATGGAAGCTCTGTCGGATATTGCTCCAGCTCATAATCCGCCATACGTGCGGGCCATGAGACAACTGCAGCAGGCGTTCCCGCAGATTCCTCTGGTGGCCGCTCTGGAAACGGGCTTTCACGAAACGATCCCGTTCGAACATCGAGCTTACGCGGTTCCATACGAATGGTACACGGACTTTGAAATTCGCCGCTGGGGATTTCACGGTGCGAGCCATCGGTTTATCGCAGGCCGCATTGCCCAGGTTCTGGGCCGCAACGATCTCAAGGTCATCAGCTGTCATCTCGGTGGCAGCGCGTCGATCTGTGCGATTCGCAATGGTGAAAGTTTCGCCGCTTCGATGGGCATGAGTCCTCAGGGAGGCCTGCCGAACAACAATCGAGTTGGTGATTTCGACGCTTACGCGATTCCTGTAATCATGAAGCGAACAGGGCTTACGTTCGAACAAGTTCTGACCGAGATGTCTTCGAAGGGTGGTCTGCTGGGAATCAGTGGACTCAGTGGTGACTGCCGCGACCTGGAAGAAGCATCGGCCAAAGGACATGATCGAGCAGAGAAGGCGTTGAAGCTGTTCGAAGCATCGATCCGGTCCTACGTCGGATCGTACATGGCATTGCTTGGCGGTGCAGATGTGATCGTGTTCACCGGCGGTATTGGTGAAAACAGCGATCGCATCCGAGCCAACGTCTGTCGCAATATGGAATGGGCCGGTGTTGAACTGTGCTCGACCAAAAATGCGGGGGTCAAGGGCGAAGCATGCCTCAGCAAGGACGGAAGCAAGGTTCAGGTCTGGACGGTGCCAACGAATGAAGAACTGGTTGTGGCTCGGCAGACGAGAGACGTTCTTTCGAAATAGTTTAGTAGGGTGTGACAAGCGGCAATTAGCCGCAAAGGCACACCGCATATGAATTGATTTTGGTGTGCCTGCGCTTCGCTTGTCACACCCTACGGTAAAGGCCGACTTCATGTTTCTCGCACGCATCACCGGCAGCCTTGTGGCAACTCACAAAGTTGAGTCGCTTATTGGCCAGAAGTTGTTGCTTGTGGAACCACTGCGAGTCGACGAGAAGGATCAGAAGAGTCTGAAGCCGACTGGTCGTTCATTCGTTGTGGTTGACACGGTCGGAGCGGGCGAAGGTGAAGTTGTGTTGTGTGTGCAGGGCTCGAGTGCTCGGTTCACACCGGGAACAAAGGAACTGCCAATCGATGCGGCAATCATTGGAATAGTAGACACGGTGCAGATCAAACAGAAGACGGTGTTTAAGGCGGGGGAATAGTCGCCTGATGAACCAAAACCCATATTCAGTCAGCGAATTTCAGGCGTCCGATGATCTCCAGTCACTGGGACCAAAGTTCGACCAGCAACTGCGAGTCATGCAGATCATCGCTGTGGCTCTGATGATGGGCGTGTTGATGTTTTTTGGTGTCGTGTTGGTGAATACGCAGGGGGACATCTTCGGCCAAGGAGATCCGGGGATGATGACAATGATCGCCGCCGGTTTTGCGGGATTGATGATTGTCAATCATCTGGTCATTCCGGCCCTTGTGACGAAGGCACAGTTGAACAAGTTCAAGTCGGAGGACCCTGCTCCGAAAGACTCGGACAGCTCAAATGATTCACTTCTGGCCATTTATCGAATCCAGTTGATTATTGCGCTTGCTCTTCTGGAAGGAGCCGCGTTCTTTAATCTAATCTCGGTGATGATCGAAAAGCACATGATCTCCGTAATTGCTGCCGTTGTACTCCTGGGGCTGATGGTGGCACGATTTCCAACGCGAACCAAAGTGTCGTGGTGGATTCAGGACAAGTTAAGAGAATTGAACATGTAGGCGAACGGCAGGGCGTCAGCCCTCCGAGTCCATCGCTGTCCGAAAATTCGGTGGACACATCCTGTGTTGACTCGAAAACAAATTGAGATTGTCCTGGTGATTTGCTCGGAGGGCTGACGCCCTGCCGCTCGCCGGGATTTAAGAATAGGAAACGAACATGCAGGCAACTGCTAACGAACAAACGATCCGGAACATCGTTCAGGAAGTGCTGACACAGCTAACCGCTCGAACGGGAGGTGCTCCAGCTTCCAACGGTTCAACCGGCCCGGACACTCGATGGGGCGTATTCAGCACCGTTGATGAAGCGGTCGCAGCGGCTCAGAAGGGTTTTGAAAAACTCAGCCACGCATCGCTGGAAGACCGCAAGAAGGCCATCAGCATTGTCAAGCAGATCTGCGACGAGCAGGCTGAAGAGCTGGGCAAGCTTGAGTTCGAAGAAACCAAGATCGGTCGACTCGAGCACAAGATCGCCAAGCTGAAAGCGATCAAGGATGTGCCGGGAGTTGAGTTCCTGCGAACTGACGCGATCAGCGGCTCACATGGTTTGATGATTACCGAGTACGCTCCGTTTGGAGTCATCGGTGCGATTACTCCGGTGACCCATTCGCTGCCAACTTTGGCTGGCAATTTCGTCAACATGGTCGCCGCAGGCAACACGATCGTCTGCAATCCACATCCAAGCGGAGCAAAAATCGCCAGCGAAGGTGTGCGTCGCTTCAACAAAGCGATCTTCGCCGCGACTGGCCTTGAGAATCTCGTTAATATCATTGGTACGCCGACGATTGAGACTGCTCAACAGGTCTTCGATCATCGCGGCGTCAAGATGCTGGTTGTCACCGGCGGTCCTGCGGTGGCTCGAGCAGCTCTACAGAGCCCAAAGCGAGCCATCGTGGCTGGTCCTGGCAATCCACCGGTTGTCGTCGATGCGACGGCAGACATCGACAACGCAGCCAAGTCCATCGTCGCTGGAGCAGCCTTCGACAACAGTTTGCTGTGTATCAGCGAAAAAGAAGTTTTCGCAGTCAAAGAAATCTTCGACCCGCTGATGACAGCCGTTTCAAATCACGGCGGTTATCGACTCAGTGCGGCTCAGGTTGCCGCCTTCACAGCCAAG
>CAIJTV010001089.1:0-2021 GCA_903823635.1 uncultured Planctomycetaceae bacterium | reverse complement strand
GCTCGTTCCGTCAGTAAAGTCACGCATCGTCGAATTGGAGTTTCCACCAAACGCTGTTTTGACAGTCGTTCCGACGACCGACCATGAGCCATTGTAGTGGGTCCCATTGACGCTGAGACCGTATGAAGACTTAAAGCTGGTGCCAGACGTTCCACAACCATAATAAATACCGTCGTCCTGGATGAACGGGACACCATTATCTGATGGGCACATGAAGGCAGCAAGTTTCGTGTTCTTGGCAACTAAGTTACCGGCAATTGGCACATCGCCAGCAGGAGGGGACACGCCTGCCCCTGAGTATTTCCCAAAAGATCTGCTGAAGTCCAGGGTGCTGTACAAGTTGGCCTGTTCGATGTACGGCAGCAGCATGACCAAACCGTTCTGATTCATCTTTCTGCCCGTGGGTGGCGACTGCCCAATGCCCATCATTTCCCCGTATGGGAACATCTGAAACGTGTCATGATAGTTGTGCAGTGCCAGGCCCATCTGCTTTAGATTGTTCTTGCACTGAGTTCTGCGGGCGGCTTCGCGAGCCTGCTGCACTGCTGGCAACAGAAGCGCGATCAGGATGGCAATGATCGCGATCACCACCAACAACTCGATAAGCGTAAATGCACGACGACGAGATCTCATAACGATTTCCCTAAACAACGAAACAACATACAGAAGAACGATTGCAGCCGCGTAGGCACGAGTGATCGGACGAGATAGTGAGCGATCAGTCGCTACACCAAAGTTGGCCGAAAATTGACTTGGCTCACCTCTTGAGGCAAACGCTATGCCAAGGCCATATTTCTGAAGAAACCAAAGAAAATCTGATTGCAGAAGGTTCTTCAGTCGAATTGTGCGTTTCTGAAGAGCGTGCGTGCTCTTTTATCTTGCATACTTATGTATGTTCGCATGTTCACAGCAATTCGTCCATCTCGGGGATGGACGATTCTTCCAGATTTCGGGAAACCTGTTTCAAGGCCGGGGAGAAATTTGTTTTTGCTGGAATTGTTTTTGGCTGACGTCAGCAGAAATCTACGTATTCAAGGACTGAGACAGTGCCTATCTGACGTCATCGCCCGTTAATTTGCTGACAAGGTAATCCCGATGCAATCGGCGGCAGCAGGTGCTTTTGCAAAGCGAAAGTCGATACTCATTTTGTTCGTTTAACCTGAGGAACAATCCCGAAACAAGTTGCCTCTCCCACAACCCGAAGAATCAGCGATGGATTTCTGGAAACGCTGGCAAACAGTGAAACACAATCCCTCACTTACGTTTTGGGTTAGGATTTGAAGTCACGGAAACGTCGGGAAGTTGATTTGAAACTGTTCCTTTAGTACCTCAGTTTGGCGGAGAACCCAATGCCGCCCGCAATGCATCAAGGACACGGGAGGCAGCCGCATTACGCGGATTAATGCGGAGTACGTTTTCGTAATGTCGCATCGCGAGCGGGAATTTTTCCTGACGCTGATACACTTCCGCCAGATACAGATGACCGTTTTCGGAGTCGGGTTGCAGTTCAATGAGTCGCAGAAAGTTTTTTTCGGCGGGTTCAAGTTCGCGCAGTTTAAGTTGGGAGTATCCCATCATTTCATAGCCGCGCGCGGAGTCGGGGTCGATTTCCAATGCGGCCTGGCACCAAAGAATCGCATCGGCATATTTCTCCTGATAAACCCTGCATTGAGCTAGATTGAGACGTGCACGATGAAAGTTCGGGACATCACGTGCCAGAGGTTCCAGCAGAATCGCAGCCTCATCAAAGTTCCTGTCGTCAATCAAATGCACAGCCCGATTGAATTGATTGAGGTAACCGATCATGTCTTTCACATCCGGCCGGTCCGATGCGTCGCGAGGATCCTCTTTCGCTGACGAGCCGCCAGCGTATCCCAGGCTTTCCAGGACGCGTTGCTCCTGCGTGGATAACTTAACCTGCGTGCCAGTGCGGATCTGAAATTTCTCTTCGTACGCCGTCAGTTCCCCGTCGAGTTCACTGACCAGATCCGGTTCCGTGGACGCGAGATTGACCAACTCCT
>CAIJTV010001088.1:0-2691 GCA_903823635.1 uncultured Planctomycetaceae bacterium | reverse complement strand
GTGATCGAACCTTCCGCGGGGGCGGACCGAGGCACGCTGGCCTTCTTGTGTGAAGCCTATCACGAAGATCATCAGCCGGACGAAAAGGGTGAAATGCAGGAACGCGTCGTGATGAAATTTCATCCGCGTTTGGCTCCTGTGAAGGCAGCAGTGTTTCCTCTGATCAAAAAAGAAGGCATGCCTGAGAAGGCGGCTGAGATCTACGGCGAGCTGAAGGCTGCTGGTCTGAGTGTTAACTACGATCAGCAGGCTGCGATCGGTCGACGCTATCGTCGCCAGGACGAAATCGGTACGCCGTTCTGTATCACGGTGGATGGTGATACCGCGACGGATAAGTGCGTCACAATTCGCGACCGAGATTCGCTCGTACAGGAACGCATTCCTGTGGATCGAATTGTGGATGAAGTGCTGAGCCGATTGAAGGCGTAGTTTGTTGCGGTGTTCCAACTGTGACTTGTGCTCGCCCGATCTGTTATCCCTTTTTGTCAGGCCCCATGGTGGTGGACCGAAAGGTTTTGGCGTGAGATCCGTGTTCGGTGATTAATTTTTCAATGCCCCGCTGCCGGACTAAGATTGATCATGGAACGAAGGCGTTATGGGCAAAAAGATGACTGGGCAAAAAGATGGCCAGTATTTTTTTGCCCCACAACTGCTTACTTCTGAAATGCGCCACGGACGTTGCGTTCGCCGGGATTTCTGCGCTTAGCTTTGCCGCGGGCCGTTGTGATTTTTCGGTCGTTCAGTGTTTCGGTCAGCTTGTCTTCGCCTTGTTCGATCTCGCATGGAGTTTGCCCTTCTTGCGGAGACGAAAAAAGCCGTTGAGCTTCGTCAGGTCTGATGTTGTGTGGACCGAAAGATTTAGTGACCGCAAGATTTCGGCCCGCGGTGTGATCTGGTCGTATTCCTGCGAGTTTATCCCGCCGCAGGAGTTGTCGCCGGAGATGCTGGCGGCGAGGCTTCGGTAATGTCGGCTTCTGAGAAGAGCACATCGACCAGCGTAGTGACGCCGTGGCCGGATGATTCATGGACTCCTTTACGGAACTGGACGCGCCACGTATAGCCTGTCTCCGCAGTTGGTGTGATGTACTGAATGTCTTCGCTGCTGGCGACGAACGTTTCAAGGGTTTCCTCCGGGATGATCACCTTTCCGGATTGTTGACCGACGATCACGAATGCGTTGTCCATTGTCTGCAGAAAATTCAGAACTCGCACGGGCGATGACGTCGCTGGCGAGCTGATATTCAGCATCGAATTAACAATCGTTGAATCGTCCGTGGAGAATCTCGGAGTGCGATGCGACATCAGCCCTGAATCAAATGGCGGAAATGCGTAAGACCCCGAGCGGTTCTCAAACCGTAGCCATAGTTTCAGAACCGGATCTGTTGTCAAAGTTGTCGCGGGAGCCTTCGTCTGGAACTGTTCAAACATCAGCGGTTCACGAGTCACTTTCACTGGTGTCAGCACAACGTCTCCGAACCGGCGAGATTCCCCCAGCTTCAGGACATGGCCTTCAGGGACGGGAGTTCCATCGGGCACTTTTCGGAACTCATTGGAATCCAGAGGACGGATATCCGGCAAGCTTTCCAACGCCGCATTTCCAAACAACTTCAGTCGACCTGTCATCAGGCAGAAGATCAACAGCAACGTGATGGCGATCGCATAGCCGTTGACCGCCGATGAAGATTTCTTTTCGACTGGAGCTGCCTGTCGTTTTTCTGGTGCAGGTTTCTCGGCGGATTTTTGTTCGACAGCGGTTGGCTTTGTCGCCGATGGTGCTGATGTGGATTCGAATTGACTCTCCGGTTTCAGCTCGGACGTTGGTTCGGATATGGGCTCCGGCACCAATAAGGGCGTTGTTTCGACAGTGGGTTCAGGTTCCACAACAGTCAGGTCGGAGACAGTTTCGTCACCGAATGTTGCCGTCGGATCTTCCGGAAGTTCAGCAGCTTCTTGCGTCTCCGAAGCCGTCATCATCATTGCGTGTTCGTCAGCAGCTTGGTCATCCGCAGCCTGATTATTCGCGACATGATCAATCACAGCCTGATCGCCTGAAGCAACGGCCGGAGTCGACGATGGAAACGAAACTAGTTCCGCTACGATCCCGGAAAGGTCCGGAACTGTCGCAGGAGATGAGTCGAACGTTATTTCAGGCAGTGACTTGGCAGCGGTATCTTCCAATGTTGGAAACGATGGCCGATCCGGCACTGAGTCCTTATTCAGGAATGAAAAATCTTTTGGGCTCTCGTCCGGACGATTCGGTCCTGCCATTCGTCAAAACTCCTGACATCTGAAACAATGGAGTCCGTCGGCATGCTAACGTCAGATGCCCGGCGGACTCACCCCTATTTCAATCGTGTCGGATCTTTGGAGTCAACTGGAATGAAGTCAATTCTGTCGAACGCATCCGGCTTCGTTCCGGCTTCGCATGAGGATCCGCGTAATCCCGGTGTATTGAAGCGAGTTATCGCCACGAAAGACGACTTTCAGGCCGGACATGTGCAGATGTTGAACTGGGCTCGATTGCCCGGTAAGTCTTCATTTCAACTGCATTACCATGAAGACATGCAGGAAATCTTTGTGCTGTTGAAGGGTGAGGTAGAGATGCATGTTGGGAAAACGATGACGCTGATGCACGCTGGTGACACGGTCATTGTTTCGCCGCGGGAGCCACACCGCATGGTTAATTGTCTT
>CAIJTV010001087.1:0-3281 GCA_903823635.1 uncultured Planctomycetaceae bacterium | reverse complement strand
TCTGCGGATGGCCTGACGTTTGCCGAGAAGATTCTGGTTTCCGACAGATCGGCTGAGGTGCGTCGACGAGCTGTTCAAGCCATCGGTCGAATTGGCTCAGCCGCAAGTACTTCGGCTCTGATCAGTCATCTTGCCAAACTTCCCGCCGATGTTCAGCCAGCGGCGATCGAAGCGCTCACCGATCGAGCGGACTCCGCCACGGAACTCCTTGGGCTTGTTCGCGATGGCAAAGTGCCCTCAACGCTAATCAACGCGAATCAGGCTCAGAAGATGCTCAGTCTAAAGAGCAAGCCACTGGCGGATCTGGTCACCAAATACTGGGGCGTCGTTCGAACGGAACGCGATCCGGCGCGAGTCGAACTGATTGCTCGCATGCGGAACGAACTGCGAACCAGCAGCGGCGATCCGGTCGCTGGCCGAGTCGTCTTCAAGAAGCTCTGCGCACAGTGTCACAAGATGTATGGTGAGGGAGCTGAAGTCGGACCGGACATTACTCGCAACGGCCGCGCATCGTTTGAGCAATTGCTGTCGAACGTGTTTGACCCAAGCCTTGTCATTGGTTCCGCATATCAGGGTCTGACGGTGGTTACGAAAGAAGGACGAGTCGTTTCTGGTCTGCCTGCCGAAGACAGCCCGCAGCGAGTTGTTCTGAAGGTCCAGGGCGACAAGCAGGAGATCATCGCGCGGAGCGATATCGACGAAGTTGTTCCCAGCAAGTTATCGCTGATGCCTGAAGGGATCGAAAAGCAACTGCAACCGCAAGAGCTTCATGATCTATTCGCCTTCATAACTCTCGACAAACCGCCAGAAGATCCAGCCGCAAAGTTACTGGCCGGTTCACGCATTGTGCCAGGAGAGTCATCAAAGTCCGACGAGTTCCCGGTACTTCTGGAACAACTACTGACCGGATTCACGACATCAAAAGTTGGCGAAGGGGGAGTCGCAGTTCTGGCGGACTATTATGGTCGTCCAGCCGTTCGAACTCATCCCGTATCTCGAACAGAAGCCTGTCGGCTGACGTCTTCAACAACGCTTCCATCATCATCAAAAGTCTCCTTGCGACTCAGTGTTGCCTCACATGCTCAGGGAGACTGGCAACTCACCGTTAACGTAAACGGTGAGATTCGCCACCAGTCCATCGTGAAATGCAAAGGCAAGGACGTGGACTGGAAAGAGATCACCGTCGACCTGACCGATCTCGCCGGCCAACCGGTCACGCTGGAACTGCTCAATAAAGCGAATGACTGGTCAAATGAGTTTGGCTACTGGAACGCAGCGGAGATCCTCACGGAATAGTGGACAACTCAACTAGCGAAGGAGACATAAACCACTTACCCACAGAGATTTACAACAAAACTTCGATCCAGCTAAGGCAGAAAACTGTGCTTTCCTGAATTATTGAGCCTCGAATAGACTTTGTTCTCAAAACTCCGCCGAAGCGATCGGTCAGATTTTGTTGAAGGGGGCTTCTGGCTTTGACAAGGATTCGTCAATGCCAATGGCTGATTCCAGCCATCATTTTGATTCTGGGCGTCAGCGGCTGCGTGCATCATCAGGCACCTCTGCCGTCAGGGTATCGGTCCGCGCAAACTCTTGACGGGCGACCACTGCCGCCGGGACGAAACTACTGGGCAGCCTTCAGCAATCCATCACGCTTTAACGCGAGTGGTCTGTATCTCCTGCGTCCCTATCAACCGGGTCGAACGCCTCTCGTGCTCATTCATGGCCTGGCATCTGATGCATTCACATGGGAACAAATCGTAGCAACTCTGGAATCTGATCCGACGATTGCTTCCCGATACCAGATCTGGCTTTATCAGTACCCGACCGGGCTCTCGTACCTCCGAACAGCAGCCGATCTTCGCAGAGAACTGATGTCGACTCGAGAAATCATCGATCCTCAAAAGCTTGACCCTGCGATCGATCAGACAGTCCTGGTGGGCCATAGCATGGGAGGACTGCTGGCGAAACTTCAGGTCAGCTATAGCGATGATACTCTTTGGCGAGCAATCTCCGACGTCCCACTGAACGATGCACTTAATGCAGGTCCGATTCCAGATGACACGGTTTCCGCATTTCTGTTTCAACCCGTGCCTCATGTGAAACGAGTTGTCTACATGGCAACGCCACACCAGGGTTCGAACTGGACACAACAACCCCTCGGACGACTGGGGCGCTGGTTGATCAATGTCCCGGACAGCACTCTGGTCGAATATCGCCGATTGATACGAGGCAATCCGGGCCTGTTTCGAAATCCGGGGCCGACACCGCCGACCAGTCTCGATCATTTGATCCCCGGAAATCCCGTGATCCGTTCCTCAAACTCTCTGAGATATTCAGACGCGGTCGTCACCCATTCAATTATCGGTACTGGCTATCAGTCACCAGACAGATTGATTGGAGACGGTGTCGTTCCGATCATCAGTGCTCATCGCCCTGACGTCAGAACAGAACGACTTGTCAAAGCCACGCATTCCGGAATCCTGCAAAACGCAGAAGCTGCAGCCGAGCTAAAATGCATCCTCTTGCAGTGATCAGTCTGGATCACTCTGCAATTCTCCCGAATCGGCTACAACTCCGCTTTGAACACAGGACTCCTGTTGTTTCTCCGCTGAAAGTTGTGCCATGCCGAACTCCAGTATTCCTCGTCGGACATTTCTCGGTGCCAGCCTGAGTATCGCTGCTGCAACGGCGACACACAGCGTTCTGGCAAATTCGCTGGATCAGCCCGACGATCTGGAGATCATTGACTGCCATACGCATTTTTATGACCCGACGCGTCCTGAAGGGGTCCCATGGCCATCTCCGGGTTCGTCGCTGTATCGAACCGTACTTCCTAAACATCTGCGGGAATTGAAGCAGTATCGCAAAATCACTGGTACTGTGATCGTCGAAGCAAGCCCTCTGGTTGAAGACAACGCCTGGCTGCTGGATCTGGCCAAAGAAGATCCATTTATCGTTGGCATCGTCGGAAATCTGATGCCAGGGAAAGATGAGTTCGCAGGACACCTTGATCGCTTCGCCAGTAATCCTCTGTTCCGTGGCATTCGGGTTTCTTCGAAAACAGTGACTGACCTGCTGAACTCTGCATCACTGGATGATCTCAAAAAGATGATCGACAATGATCTGTCATTGGATGTTAACGGAGGCCCTGATACTCCCGGCATCGTGGCACAACTGGCCGAAAAACTTCCCGCACTCAGAATTGTTCAGAACCACATCGGCAATGTACGCATTACGGCCGATCCTCCACCTGCCGACTGGAAAGCTGGAATCGAGGC
>CAIJTV010001086.1:0-6056 GCA_903823635.1 uncultured Planctomycetaceae bacterium | reverse complement strand
GGAGATTCAGTTGTATCAGGGGCAGGCGGTCAGGCAGGAGGTAAGTAGCTTTCTGGAATCGAAAGGCTTTAAAGAAGCCGGGAGATTTAACGCCCAATTCCGGAGCGGCAGCCTGATACAAGCCGACTATCTGTTCGAGAAGGTCAAAAAGCCATGAGGATTCCAGTCACGGCCCAATCTATGCTGCCGACAGTTCCCGGAGCTTCGCTGTAGACTTGTCTTTCGCGTTCCAGAGACGCCCACCACGACGCTCATCTGTTGGCCAGATTCGCAGCTTCCCAGCCCAACGATTGAGGACTGGGTTCATTCGTTGCAACGCTCAATCGCAATCTGCAACCTCCAGGCAGGGCTCTGTACGGCTGCGTTTCATTCCATCAAACGTAGCGTGATGCTGGCTGAGCAACACTTTTGCTGGCACTGCAATTTCGATTCAGGCTGCACGATGAGTCAATGTCGATTGAGTCACAGCCTTTAGCTCAGTGACCAGCGACTCATTCAGCACACACTCCAATCGCTTCAAAACGCGTGCCACCAGAGTGCCATCCATGATTCGATGATCATACGCCAGAGTGACGCGAGAGACGTTCTGCTTATCAAGCGGTCCGTAGGTCAGGCATCCGGTTTGAACCGACGGCGGCAACTGAATCTCAACTCCCTGCGCGGACAGGGTTGATACAAAGTATGTTCCCAGTCGCGAGGCACGCTTCCGCGTCTCGATTTTCAGGTTCCACCACCACAGCAGCCGCCGCAGGAAAGTTGGCAGATGGGCTAACCGCCACTGATTCTGAAAAACCAGTTTCGCGGGCTGGGATTGGAGCTGGTCGATGGTCGACTGAATCTCCTGCAAACCAAGCAGTTCGGGCGAACGGAAAAGACCCCAGAAGAGCCACGGCTCGCCATTCAATTCTTTGTGCACGGTCAACGCCGCCACACTTGTTGGATGCTGATAAACGTGAGCCCATGGCCAAACGTACCATGTCTGGCGAAGTTCGGGGATCTCCTGAGCCACGAGGGCATAGGCTTTGATGAACAGCGCGGGCCAGGAAATTCTTTGAGGACACTCGGTTCTGGCCGCTGAGATCGCGGTCAAATCCATGTGCCGATCATGCGCGCAGAGCGGAATCTCGCGATGAAATGTCAAAAGATCCCAAGTTAGCCTGCGGTTAGCCGGGACAGCAAAGCGGCGTCCATTCCTGCGATCCGTCATCGTCTGGATTCCTTTCTGTGACCTTATGATAACGGGGAGCATTCGTGTTCAAAAGATCGCTATTCAGGCAAAGATGTTTAGCCTGATGTTATGCCGTGGACCAATCTCAGGCTTATGGCAAGCTTTGCCTGTGTTGCGGACTTTACGACAGCAGGAGCTCCGGCCATTGCGCCGAACGCGATCCGGGCATGGGCGAGTTTTCCAACTCACGAAAAGTGAACACGACCGATTGCTTCGTCTCGTTCGAATAGTTCCGCGTCGCGGCATGGAAGCATCGCGCATGGAAGAACAAGACATCCCCCGGCAGTAATTCCACGGACTTCGCGGTTTTCAACACCGACTGATTCTCCGGCAGATCAGTTCGCAGAAACAATGCTTCGTCCAGCAAAGACGCAGGCGCGGGACCAGTATGCGTTCCCGGCAGAACCTGCAGGCAGCCGTTCTGAGGTGACTCCGGGCCAAGGGCGATCCAGATGTTGACCAGTTCGCCACTGGTGAACGACCAGTAGCGAGTATCCTGATGCCAGCCGGTGTCGCTGCTGAAGCGAGGCTGCTTGGTCATAATGCAGTTATGGTGCGTGAGAGGCATCACAATGTGTGGCCCCAGCAACTGCTTGAGTCGATTCAAAAGAAACGGTTCACTGACGAGCTTCAGGAACACGGGATCTCGACTAATCGCCTGCCGCAACCTTCGTGCGGTCCGCCCACCTTCAGCATCCAGCGATTGCGGTGCGCCGGGATAATTCAGTTCGGCTTCGTACTCGATATCACCCTGATGAGCCGCCAGATCTCGCTGAGTAATCTGCTTCATCGTTTCGATGTAAGTCGCCGGCATTATCCCCCGCGCGACAAAATAGCCGTCGCTCTGAAAGGAACTAACCTCCTGATCAAGAAAACAGTCAATTGCGGAGTGATCTGACATCGTGGTGATGCGGGCCTCTGAGCTGACGAAGTAAAACCTGTATTTTGCGGAAACCGGCGACAATCAACTGGCCGGGAATTCTCACAAGCAGCACGATTCTGGCAAGACGCTAAACGGCAGAATCTCAACAAACGCATCGAGACAACTTGCCTGAGAAAACCGGCTGGCCATCTCCTGCCGCGCGGTCACGAGGGACAAATGATGCTCTTTGGTGACTTCCGCGCGGTTCTCTGCCAGAATGTCGCGGATCCGCACTCCCACCGTGAAGTCCCTGCCTTTCAGCTCACTGCCTCGCCCGAGGCACCAGCTCTGTCGTTTTCCATGAGATCGGAGAAAATTTCCATGAGCATCAGCCGTCCTTCTCTGCCTTCGCAGGTGACGTTGAACAGGACTTTGTCTCGCCGAGGGTTCCTGGCCAGTTCGGCAGTGGCGGCCTTATGCTGCACGGGTGCCCGGCCAATCAAGGAGCGGTCAACAGCTCAGATCGCGATCACGCTGGATCTTGAAATGTCCGCCAACTTCCCGGCCTGGGAAGATACGCATTGGAACTTTGAGAAGGGAAATCTCAACGAAGCCACGAAAGCCTACTCGGTCGAAGCCGGGCGAAGAGTCAAACAGGCTGGCGGATACATCCACTATTTCTGTGTCGGCCGAGTACTCGAACAACCTGATGTGTCGTGGCTGACTGAGCTGGCCAAAGAAGGCCATCCTATCGGCAATCATACGTACGACCATGTTAATGTGCTGGCGACACGGACTCAGGACCTGCAGTTTCGCTTTCAAAGAGCGCCGTGGCTGATTGAAGGGATAACGACCGAGCAGGTGATTCGCGAAAACGTGCGGCTGACGACGATGGGCCTCAAGCATCGAGCTGGCATTGATAATCGAGGCTTCCGGACGCCGGGAGGTTTCTCTGATGGACTCACCGGCAGAGAAGACATTCAGCAATTGCTTCTGGATGCCGGGTTTCGCTGGGTCAGCAGCAAGTATCCGCCCCACGCTAACAGTGAAGCCATGAAAGAACCGTCCGCCGACGTTTACGCCGATATCGTGGCAAAACAGAAAGACGCACAACCGTTCGTTTATCCGACAGGGCTGATTGAAATCCCCATGAACCCGATTAGCGATATCGGAGCTTTTCGAACTGGCCGCTGGGAGCTGGAGTGGTTTCTGGAAGCGATTGAGCGTTGCGTGAACTGGGCGATCGAGAACAAGGCCGTGTTCGACTTTCTGGCTCATCCCTCATGCCTGGGTTACAGAGATCCTGATTTCCGCGCGGTGGAATTGATTTGTTCGCTGGTAAAGAATTCTCAGGGCAAGGCACAACTGGCCACGTTGGATGAAATCGCTGATACCGTGGTCTGATTCGCGCAGGCCGCGAGATCAGCACTTGTACGACGAAAACGGTTACGCCATACGACGCTATTTGATCGCCCCGAAGGCTGCAAAACACGAGTTCTTGTGCAGCAGTTCGACGTTTCTGAATCCCACCTCGTGAAGCAGTTGGAGTTGGAACGTAACGGGGCGTGGTGAGTCTTCGCGGTCGATGTAAGCGAAGACTTTGTCGCGGTACTCCTCGCCGTTCAATGACGTCAGGTATTGCCCGTAGCGAGCCCACATCATCTGATGCACGCCGGCTGTTTCGTGACTTACCAGGTCCGTAATCCAGATGCTGCCACCAGGCCGCAATAGATTGTGCAGCTTCTGAAACGCAGTTTTCCAGTCCTGATCATCTCGCAGATGATGCAGAACCGCAGCGGCCAGAATCACATCAAAAGTTCCATGATCTAACTGAGCCGTGCGAAAATCTTCCGCAATGACGGTGACAGTTCCGGTGTTGACCTGTGTCATTCGCTCTGAAGCCCGCTGCAACATGGGCTGGCTTAAGTCCACGAGCACAGAGTCAAAGTTTTGCCCATAAGACTGCCGCAGACGAATCGTGTTATTCCCTGCTCCACAGCCGATATCGAGCACCTTGCGGATCGGAGATGTACTTGCGATCGCCGCCTGAGTAATCAGTTCCATTGCCAGGGGGGCATCAATCGTCGCGCTTTGACCGGTTTCGAGATTACTGAATCGCTCCACATCGTTGTCGAAACGTTCTCGAATTTCTTCAATGGTGGACTTGCTGTGCAGAGGAGTTTGCATGCATCTTTCGCAGATCACAGGATTCAGAGGCGCAGGGAGCGTTCATGATAACGCCGTTCGTTGCCGCGTTGAATGCTATCTCTAGACAGGACGTTCGTCGGCGATTCCGTATCGTTCCAGCAGCCGGTAGAGCTTGCGGCGGTGGATTCCAAGGATTCTGGCGGTGCGGGCTTTGTTGCCGTTCTGCTGTCGCAGGATCTCGACAATATGAGCCTTCTCCAAATCCTCCAGACGGGGCGACCCAGGCAGCGGCACGTGATTCGAACGTTCCCCTCCATTCGATGGGATCCCGTTTCCTGGTGGCATTCCTCCGGCCCCAACATGTTCATGGGAGTCGTAGATCTCAGAGGGCAGATCATCGATCGTAATCACATGGTCGTTGGCCAGAATCTGAGCACGCTCGATCGCATTCTTGAGTTGTCGCACGTTTCCAGGCCAGCGGTAGACTTCCATCGCTCGGGCTGCTTCATCCGTAATCGTCCAGTCTTTCTGCAGCATGGACTTGATCAACAGCGGAACGTCTCCTTCACGCTTTCTCAGAGGCGGAAGTTCCAGAGACATGACGTTGATTCGATAATAAAGATCTTCGCGAAATCGCCCGGCCGCAACTTCATCGACAAGCGTTCGGTTCGTTGCTGCGATCAGTCGCACATCGACCCTGCGTTCGCGATGCGAACCGACTCGACGAATCGATCCGTCTTCCAAAGCACGCAGGAGCTTAGGCTGCAGAGCTCCCGGCAATTCACCAATTTCGTCGATGAACAGCGTGCCGCCGTCGGCCACTTCAAACAACCCCGCGCGGTCTTCGTTGGCTCCGGTAAACGCACCTTTACGGTGGCCGAATAATTCACTTTCCACAAGCTGTTCCGGCAGCGCTGCGCAGTTGATTGTTACGAAAGGACGATTCGCGCGATGACTCTGCTGCTGCAGAGCTCGAGCAACCAGTTCTTTACCAGTGCCGCTTTCTCCCTGAATCAGGACAGGTTTGTCCGTCGGGGCGACTCGTTCAATCAGTCGAAACACTTCCCGCATGCGAGCTGATTCACCGACGATCTTCACAGGAGTATGCGCACGTTCGATGATGGCCTTGAGCTGTCGATTCTCGCGATGCAGTTTGGCACGTTCAAACGCCATCAAACAGCGTTGTTCAAGTTCATCAAGTGGAAATGGTTTGGTCAAATAGTCACACGCGCCAAGCTTCATGGCGTTGACAGCGCTTTCGATCGTTCCCTGGCCGGTCAGAATGATGACCTCTGTTTCCGGCTGCGAAACCTTCATGCGATCCAGAACTTCGAGCCCCGTGAGGCCCGGCATGTTCATGTCGATGATGGCGACGTCGAACGAGCGACGCTCACAAATGTCCAGAGCCTCATGTCCGTTGGCGGCCCCCTGAACCGTATGCCCCTTACGCGTCATCCAGCGGACGCACGTTTCGCGAAAGTCCGGGTCGTCTTCGACGATCAGCAGATTCACGGGACTATTCGTAGGCATGTAAAACTCCAGCTCGACCACTCGTCGTACAAGTGTGCATCCACGCACGCTTGTGTGCGGATGATGTCAGCATGCACGTTTTTTTGAAACCACATCAGGAACTAGAACGCTTGTCGCTCTAAGAGCGAACCGCATTCCGAATCGGCATCCGAAGTGGAACAATCAGAACAATTTCTGCTCCTTTGGGGGTGAGAATCCCGGCAGAAACAAAGCCGGCATGAGCCGTCATAATGCGATTGACAATGGCCATCCCGAGGCCGGTACCTTTTTGCTTCGTCGTAAAGAATG
>CAIJTV010001085.1:0-2884 GCA_903823635.1 uncultured Planctomycetaceae bacterium | reverse complement strand
CCTCCAGCAGCACCAGCAGCCGAACAAGCTCAGCCTCCGGCAAAGCCTGTGGCCTCCAAACCTGAAGCTCCAAAGCCTGCCGTCCCTAAAGAGCCGGTTATCGCAGAGAAGCCACCAGCAAAGACACCGGCAAAACAGAAGCAGTCCGGAAAATCGCCAGCCAAACCCGTGGCAGAAACACCAAAGCCTGTTCAACAAAAGCCAGCGCCGGTTCCGGCGCAAAGTCCTAAACCTCAAACACCTGCGGCAGTAACACCGGTATCAAAACCACCGGTGACTCCTTCAGCGAAGGCTTCAGAACCAGACGCAACCAGCGCTGACGATGATATGGACTTTGTTCTTGACGATTCAGTCTTCGCCAAAGCAGTGCCGCCTGTTGCACCAACACCACCGCCAGCAGCACCGAAGCCGAAGGGGTCGGTTCCACCGACGCCAGCGGCTGTTGCTCCGGCATCTCCGGAAGCAGCACCGAAGAAGGTTGGAAAACCGACTGCGATGGCCGTGCGATTATCATCACGACGCACAGATCACAATCGCCTGCTGGATGCACCTCCTGAACCCAAAGTACCGACAGAGCCTCGGCTCTCTCCAGACCAGGAAGCGCCGAGCAGTGATTTTGATGAAATGGACTTCAACAGCCTGATGATCGAATAACACAACAAGCGGTCTAGCCACACCAGACTTAGTCTCATTCAGCAGCGTGCCTGTGAACCTTAATCAGTTCTCAGGCACGCTGTTTTTGGTTACAGCTGTCTGCAAAGCAAGGCACTCAATTGGAGCAACAGACAACTTCGGAACGGCAGCTGTGAAAGCCGTTTATCGAGTCGGAGATTTTCATGTCCCTCGTACAAGACCGATGGGGCTGCATGGCAATCGCCCAGACAACACACAGGGCTGGATTTTGTAGCTCTGCAGCAGTTTTTGCCGATGTACTGAATCCGATCCGGAGGCAGCAGGCAGATTCTGCAAAGAAGTTGCTGAATTCGCCGGAATAAGCAGCTCTTCGTGTCTGACTTGCAAACCAACCCACGTTGAGATCCCGGACGCATGTTGACCGCCAGGGACAGAACTGAGACAACCTCAGCTCTGGCCCTACTCTGCGCATTCGCGCTGTGCGGCCAGCGTTGAGATCATCCCTTCTTGTGCTCTGTCCAGGCACAGAAATGGTGTCAGGAACCAATAACCAAATGGCCCTAAAGCTGCTCTGCACTATTGGTTCCTGACACCTTTTCTGAGCTCCCCTCCGACGAAACTTCGGCCACTCCATCTGAACGGTGTGTCCGAAATACGTCAGTTTTCCTATCCCTTTCGTTGTCTGTCCGGCCATTTGGACTTTGATCGTTGGCGATCGATCCACTGATGAGCTGGCAGGAGTGTTTGTATGCTCCGCTCTTATCGACTCTCGATAGTTCTGATGCTGGCCGGTGGGCTCAGTGTGTCGGCGACAGGATGTGCCAGTTCGCTGCTGAACACAGAGATGCTGAAGCCATCCAACCTGAAACCGTCAATCATGGACGGCCACGGCACGGAACAACGCGTTGTTGGACTGTTTACAGACGCGATTGAGGAAAACAACGAAGCAGCGTTTCGTCGCATCGTTTCAACTCGATTTGAACAAAAAGCGATGCGATCTCCTGATGCTTTCAAAGATCTGGAGATCCTGAACCTTCCCAAAACGAAGCTGGAAGTCGTCGAATCCAAAGAATTGGGAAACAATCGACTTGAAGCCGTCGCCAAGGAAGAAAAAGAAGGCACCAAGTACCAGTTCATCATCGTCAAAGATGACGTCAAAAATCGCTGGGTGGTCGACGACATCATGCTGCGTCAGCAGAAGAAGGGCACTCGCGCCACAAAATCTTCTGTCGAAGTCATGGACCTTTTGTTGACAATTCGCGAGTTCCTCAAGACCTGGGAGACAGCCGATCGCAGTGCGGTTCTTCAGGCTGTCAATTCAGAACTCCGAGGACCGCTTGAAAAGCTGCCCGAACCATGGTTGCAGCAGATGATTGCTCAGATCTCCGCCGAATGCGAATCCGGTATGGCTCGCCGTCCGGAAGCCCAGATGAACGAATCCGATGCTGTCGTGAAGATGCCCTCAAAGAACGGTTTCATGCTGCTGAAGGTCGCACGACAGGACGACAAGTGGCTGGTCTCCGATCTGGAAATTCGGAAACGCAAATCTGACGACCATCCGGGCTCCGTTCTTCGTCAGGCACGAGCCATGAATGCGGTGACCGACTTCCTGGCTGCCTATCAGGAAGATAATCAGGAACGCCTGCAGAAACTGACCGAAGAAAAGTTCTTCAAGAATGCGATCAGTGTCGGTGATCTGACAATGATCAAACTGCCTTCTCCGGAGTTCGCACCAAAGGATTTTGAGATCCAATCGTTCGCCGGACAATTGACCGTAATGATTCCAGACGATGCCACTGTTGTACGAATTGACCTCACAACTCCTGACGTTGCCGACGCCAAAGATGACCGGAAGCGTCCTGTCACTGCTGCGGTTGAGGCGGAGTTTATCATTGAAGACGTCACGATCTATGATCGTCAGACTCAGCAACAGCGTACTCTGAAGTCAGCATTTACCGCCCCAGCACGAGGCGCTCTGTTCCTGTCGGCTCTTCAGTCTCATGACCTCCCGATGTTGCGACAGATTTCAACAAGAGATCTTGTCGAATCCGTCTGGAGTCATATCGATCCCTCGCTGATGGATGGACTGCCGCTCACTGGAATCCCCACAGGCGAAATGAATCTGCAGAACAGTCATGTGCGTGGCGAAGTGACAGAACTTGAATTCCAGTCTGCGAACGGACAGATCTGCAGTGTGCTGATGCGAGACGAAAATGGTGACCTGAAGGTTGAAGATATTCAATACCCGGAT
>CAIJTV010001084.1:0-2893 GCA_903823635.1 uncultured Planctomycetaceae bacterium | reverse complement strand
GTTCAAATCTCCTCTCGTTCTCTCCTCTCGAATGTTCGCCGACTTCTTCTCTCTGATCTGAGGCTGGACCAGGAACTCCGCATTCCAATGTCTCAGGTTCGTTCTCATGAGGTCGCGACCGTTCACCATCCCGCCCTGTTGCTGAAATCTCAGTGACACCCCGGAGGCTCTCTGATGTCTCGTTTCGCAAGCATTTGTGCTGGCCTGTTGATGGTCAGTTCTTTAAGCGGCTGTTGTCTGCTCGGTCACGGCTGTGGCGGCGGCGGCTACGCTCCTATGGGCGGCGGCTACGGTGGTGGTGGCTGCTCGCCATGCCAAACCGGAGCCTGTGGAGCGATGGCTCCAGGCTATCCGTCGGCTTATAGTCCGGGCGTTCCTCAATCTGCTTACCTCGCGCCACAGGTTGCCGGCTACGCACCGCAGGCCAGTCAGCAGATGGTCATGATGGACACTCTGCCAACGTATTAATCTGCCAACGATTCTGACGTTTGGATATTGGCCGCGAACGTACATGTTCGTGGTCGGTTGATCGATTCGTGATATCACTGTCCGCGCCTGCGTGTCAGGCGCCTGACGGTCTCTGGTTGTTTGCATCGCTCGTCGTGGGCGGGGTAATTACCTGCCAGCCGCAGAGTCAAGAACCATACAATTGGAAGCGATGGGCGAAGCTCCTCCCTCTTCGTCCACTCTGTTCCAGTGCCGAGCGATTCGACAGGCTTGAATCGCTCGGCATTTTCCTGCGCCGACAGATTATTCTGTACGCGGCCACGATTGAGGCAATAATCTGTATGATACATCCCGCGAACACTCGGCCTCAATTTATGCCGCCCGTGGAATATTCGTTTGATGATTGATGCTTGCAGAATGACGTCATGACCTCGGAACAATTGCCTCAACTCAGTGAATCCTCTTGCGGATCCGGACCGTCATCGGTCCCGGTCTTCAACTGCATCGCCATTCTTTCTCCGATTTCCGGATCAACAAAACTTGCGGGGCGAATCGCGAATCTGGAGGGGATTTCTGCGGAAGGCAATACAGAACGAGATGTTCTGCTTCAGTTGACAAAGCGTTTCAAGTCGACCGTTCAGGAGTTTTCTCAGAAGCAGCAGTTGATTCCGTGGATCGATCCTCCGGAAACTCCTCGCCCCGGAGAAATGCAGAGATTTATTCCGATTCATTTGTGACAGCCGCGAATCAGCCTTCTGTTGGGTCAAGCGGAGTGAAATCAATCATCGGTTGACTAACGTCGTGGATGAGATTCCAAAACGGCCTTGTGTAGATCGCGGTCGACAACATCCGTGCAGCGGTCGCCCTTCAGAGTTCGGTCGACGTTGAAGATGACGGCCCAGCGATAGCCATCATGCCGGCGAACCAGCAGAGAAGATGTGCCGGCGAACGAACCCGTATGCCAGTAATTTCTCCGGCTGTCATCACCGACAGTGCGAACATTCCAGCCAAGTCCGTACCAAACAGCTGCGGACGAGCGGTCAGTGAATGCAGGCGACTCCAGCATCAGTCGACGCGACTCCTCCGAAAGCAAAGGCGACTTCTCCGAATCGATCGCGTCCACGAATTGCACCAGATCCTGAACCGTTGAAGTCCATCCTCCGAATGAATCCATCACCTCCAGATCCCACTGGCCGTATGTTGGGGCCACCATTTCGAAGGTTGCTCCCTGCTTTTTCGTGGCCAGTTCCCATACGGCCGGAGCCTGGGTGATCTTTTGTGTGTAATAACGCACCTCATCAGCGGCACGATCGGGCAGCCGGGTTTTTCCGAGTCGAGTCTGAGTCATCCCGGCAACAGAGAGAATTCGTTCTGTTACGAATTGCTCGTAGGTCTGTCCGGAAGCCGCTTCGATGATTCGTCCGAGCATACAGTAGCCTACGTTGCTGTAGTCGTATTGCGAGCCTGGGTCAAAATCGAGAGGCAGTCGAAACTGGTAATGAAGGATGTCATTGTTTCGAGCCAGCTTCTTGAGTTCCAATTGTTGTGTGACAGTAACCAACTGGAAGACGGTGTCTTTTGATTTTTCTCGATCCCAGCCGGCTGAATGATTCAGAAGATGTCGCACAGAGATTGTCGACCATCGAGGATCTGACTTGACTGCATCCTGAGTCTTGAACGAATAGGAGGGATGCTGTGCCAGAAGCTCAAGTGCGTGTTGGTCGAGTTTGAGCTTTCCATCCTGAACCAGCAGCAGGATCGCCACGGCAGTGATGGGTTTTGAGACGCTGGCAATACGCATGTTGGCGGCGGCCGGCATCGCTGTCATTGTGTCAACATCGGAGTATCCAAAGCCGCGAGCAAATAACAGCTCACCGCGATAAGAGACAGCCAGAGTTGCACCCGGAATGTTGTTCTCCTTCAGAGTGCGCCGCATCAGTTCGTTCAAGGGCTGGAGATCACGGCCGACTTGTCCGGACTCGGGAATGTCACCTTCAGGCAGAGTCAGCTTTGGAGCCGCATTGGGATCCTGAACCCAAACGGCCGAATGGCGTTGCTTGCGGTTAATCGTGGTGGTCTCATGGATCGTCATCGCAAAGCCATCGCCCTCGTATTTTTCGGAGCTGGTTTTGAAAGCCGCTTCGCTGATGTTGAACTCAATGACCCATGGCTTCTGCTGAGAATTATCGACGGATGTCACATTGTAGGTTGGCTTTCCCCCGATCACGATGACCTTCAGCTCGGTGACGATTTTTCGAGCCTGAGCCAGTTCATCGACGTAGGGTCCCATCTGGTCGTCCGGGATATCGGTTCGTAGAACCTCATCGGCAAAACTCATTGCTCGCCCGAAGAAGCCAGTCGCGAGAACCGCCACAAGGTATGTGCAAAATCGTTTCGTGTTCTGCGTCATTGAAGGCTCCGACAATTCGCTGAAATGCAGGCGGTC
>CAIJTV010001083.1:0-2177 GCA_903823635.1 uncultured Planctomycetaceae bacterium | reverse complement strand
GCGGATCTCGTTCTCGTGCCAATCGTCTTCTTTCGATAGGCCATCCAGTTCACTCTCTTTTCAGCGACTTCAGATGAAACGCCGACATGCAGTAGCTTTATGTGGACTGTCGATCGCGCGACTGGATTCTGCTCAGTCGGCCGAACCGGGTGAATCCCGCGACGAGAAAAAACGTATGGATCGTATCCTGATCATCGGAGCCGGTCTTTCGGGTTTGGCAGCGGCTCAGAAGCTGCAGTCTGCGGGACATAACGTCGTTGTGCTGGAAGGCCGAGACCGCATTGGCGGCCGTATCTGGACGAGCAATCGCTGGCCCGAGTTGCCGCTTGATCTTGGAGCCTCCTGGATTCATGGCGTCAAAGGCAATCCGATCACCAGCCTTGCGGACCGCATCCAGGCCAAGCGCGTCTCCACTAGCTACGATAGTGCCATCGTCTATGATGTGGACGGAGCCCCGCTTGATGACGAGGCCGAAGAGAGTCTGGAAGAGATTCGAGAACAGCTCTTAGAGAGTATCCAGAAGGCTCAGGATAAAGACATAGATGTCTGCGTGCTCAGCGTGGCAGAAAAGTTATTGGCAGATCTTGATGATGACGATCCGAAGACACAGCGTTACTTCAACTTCGTGCTGAGCGGAAACATCGAACAGGAATATGCAGGAAGTGCCGAAGAGCTTTCCGCGCATTGGTATGACAGCGCGAAGCATTATCCCGGAAATGATGCACTCTTTGTGAGCGGCTTCCACGAGATTACGAAGCATCTGTCGCAGGGGCTGAAGATAGAAACCGGTCAGGAGGTTCAGGAAATTCATTGGCAGGAGACGCCGACTCGAATCGTGACGAAGCAGCAGGAATTCATGGCGGACCGAGTTATCGTCACGCTGCCGCTTGGTGTGTTGAAAGCCGGCAATGTTCATTTCGTGCCTGCACTGCCAGAAGAAAAGCAGACGGCCATCGCAAGTCTGGGCATGGGAGTTTTGAACAAGTGCTATCTTCGATTCCCCAAAGTCTTCTGGCCGAATGATGTCGATTGGCTGGAGTACATCGCAGAAGAGCACGGTGAGTGGACAGAGTGGGTGAGCTTTGTGCGAACCACTGGCCAGCCGGTTCTGCTGGGTTTCAACGCCGGAACTCGTGGACGTGAGATTGAAGCTCTGACGGATGAACAGATCGTCGAAAGTGCGATGGAGACACTGCGAATTCTTTACGGAGACGACATTCCTGAACCGACCGATTTCCAGATCACTCGCTGGGCGTCCGATCCGTTCGCTCGCGGTTCGTATTCGTTTTGCTCGCTTGGCTCAACCCCTCAAATGCGCCGCGAGTTGGCTCGTCCGCTTGATGGCAAACTCTTCTTCGCCGGCGAAGCGACAAGTGTCGATTACTACGGCACCGCCGACGGCGCCTACCAGTCCGGCCTCCGCGCGGCCGAAGAGATTAACCGGAGCCCGAGGCGCGAGCCGATTTCTGTTTAATCAAATCGGCCAGCGTGTCGGGGATAACAGGGCCCAGAATTACCGCAATTCGGGTGTGGCGTAGATTTGTTTCCCCTGCACGCGGATCTCAACGTCGACAAGATACGGAGCAATACCTTCAAAGTCAGGTTCTATGCCAAGGCCGGGAGCGTCGGGGACATGCAGCAGACCGGTCTTGTCCGGAACGATGTGATTCTTTGTCATCGCTCGAGCCAGTGATTTGAGTTCCGTCGGGAATTCGCAAATCGTATGCGATTCAAGTCCTGCAAACGGCTGCAGCGAAGCAGACAACGCGAGGTTAGACGTGAATGTGTGATTGACGTATGTGACTCCCTTCGCGACAGCGTAGTCGGCCACGTCTTTGCTGATCGTGATGCCGCCGATGCGGCCGGCATCGATCTGCACGTACTTCAGTCCGGCATAGTCGACCATGTGTTTGGCCATGTGGAAGTTGTGACAGCCTTCGCCACCCGCCATGCCAACGTTTCCACTCTCCAGCGACAACGCGTGATATTCAGACAAGGCTCCCGAGACGAATGGTTCTTCGAGCCACGTGGCGTTGACTTCTTTCAGCATCTTCAGTCGAGCCCGTGCGGCGTCCAGATCTGTGTTCCAGACGGTTCCCGCATCGACCAGAAGAATTCCGTCTTTTCCCAAGCCTTCGCGGGCTGCGGCGAGCTGATCGCAGTCTGCTTCAACAGTT
>CAIJTV010001082.1:0-1640 GCA_903823635.1 uncultured Planctomycetaceae bacterium | reverse complement strand
TTGACGAATCCTGGCTGTTCGGACGCCCGTCACTCAGCGCGGAACCGCCCACCATGATTGCGGGAAGATCACTGGCGGAGATCGAGCGTCAGATTATTCTGGACACCCTGAGCCGCTGTCATGGAAAAATCTATGGCCCCGACGGCGCCGCGGCCGAGTTGAAACTCAAGCCCACCACGCTTTACGGAAAAATGCGAAAGCACAAAATCAAAAGCACTCGTCAGCACGCTTCTGAGAAATGAACCGATGCTGCGACGTCTGCTAACCGGGGCAGATCAGAAACGGCTTTTGGGTCTGTCTTTCCCGGGCGAGACTTCGTCACAACGTCTTTGTTTACCCTTCTCGAATCTAAAATCCGACATTTCAGAAACGCACGGCGCGTTCCTGTCATTTACTTAACTTCGCATTCCATTTTCAGATTCCGCGAGTACGTTCAACCCAATTCAACCCCGCCGGATGGTGAATGATGCCAAATCGCCGTTTTCTGATTACGTCCGGGCTGTAGTTCTCCGGGTCTCACGTCTCGTTCACGCCCCATGTCGTGGTGACTCCTCAACAGCGAAGTCGTTGTCACTACAGGGAACGGGGCCGTGACATCATCCGCGTCTATGAACGGATCTTCCTCATCGCGTCGCTGGTATTGACTGACGCGTTGAAACAACGTTGGCTCAGGTGCCCGGTGACGCTGCGCTGCGAGTCGCTGCAGTCGAGACAGCGTCCTATGCGCTGTGACGGCACACCAGGGATTATTGCATTCCCAGCGTGGCTCGGCTCCGATGCAAACTCAAACAGCAAAAGGTTGTGTCAGTGACAAAGCGTGCGGATGAATCAGCATCTTGCCGACAAAAACCCATCGGCGACATTTTCAATGTCTGAGCCGTTTCCGTGGTGCAGCCGAAACCGTTGCAACTCAATGCATGAGGCCGAATCCGATACCGACTTGGTTGTACTGCGTTACTGATCCTCCCCAATTGAAGAACATGCATTTGCTGGTAAGTCTGCCAGATTCGACGTACTTCATATCTCCCTGAACCGTTGCACCGTTTTTTCACTTCATTCGTTGTTTGCGATCAGGTAAAATCAGTCATCCACTGTGCGTCGCCTTACTTCGCCCGGACCATTCGAATTGACTGATCCAACGATGGGTTCTGTAGTTCTCGTCTCTCCGCACAGACGTCATCAAAGGTCTTTGAAACATGAACCTGAACTCCCTGGATCGTCGTCGATTTCTTCGCGGAACGGGTGTGGCTTTGGCCTTGCCGTTGTTCGAGTGTGTTGCGTCGGCGAAGCTGCGAGCGAATGACGAGCCCAGTTCCATCAAGCGATTGGCGTGCATCTACTTTCCCGATGGCGTGGGGATGCCGCTGCCGGAAGATCCGTCGTATAAAGACTGGTCATGGTTTCCCCATGGAAACGGCAATGACTTCACGTTTTCAAAATGCGGTGAACCGTTCGAGCCGCTGCGGAAGGACCTGACCATCCTTTCGGGGTTTTCGCATCCAGCCGTTCGTAAAGTTCACGGACACTGCAATGCCGATCAATTCCTGACGGCCGCGTCAACAGGAACCGGTGGGCCGTATCAGAATTCGATTTCTCTTGATCAGGTCTATGCCTCACATGTCGGCAACCAAACACGATTC
>CAIJTV010001081.1:0-3458 GCA_903823635.1 uncultured Planctomycetaceae bacterium | reverse complement strand
GTCAGCGACCTGGAGTCAGACCAGCGGCGCCTGGGCGATTTATCTCGACGGTACTCTGCTGGGTTCCGGAACGGGTCTGGCGACTGATCAAACGTTGGCATCAGGTGGCGATCTCGTTATCGGTCAGGACATGGATGCCGGGTCTGACACCTGGCAAGTGGCACCCGGCGGAGCGTTCAAGGGGACGCTGTACGATGTACGATTCTTCAACGACGCTCGAACCGCCAGTGAGATTGCCGCCAACTATCGCAGCACACTGCCGTTCAATGAAAGCGGCATGGTCGCCAACTGGCGCATGAATGATCTGTCGCCGGCCGGAGTCATCACCGGAGCCGTCAGCGGCAATGATCTCACCGTTCGTCAGATGACTTCGCCGTCGTTCACAGCCTCGACACCAACTTTGTCCCTGGCAGTCAATGAAAACTCGCCAGCCGGAACTGTGGTAGGAACGGTTTACGGCACGGATCTCGATCGCGAGGCACGAATTGCCGCGCTGCTGGCGGCAGATTCGAACCTGCGTTACAACGCAGAGATCGGAAAGTTCTACAAGGTTGTCACAACCGCCGTGAACTGGACAACAGCGAGAAATAATGCAATCACCTCAGCTCTCAATGGTGTCAACGGACAACTGGTGACGATCGGGTCGGCCGCGGAAAATGCCCTTGTCGCTTCATTGTGGTCCATTGCCGGAACCGATATGTGGATTGGAGCCTCGGATCAGACGACGGAAGGTACGTGGCGATGGCAGAACGGATCGTCCGACGGCGAGACCTTCTGGAACGGCACGGCTAGCGGATACCGGGTTGATGGCCGTTATACGAACTGGTTCAGCGTCGACCCGGATGCACCGAGCGCTGGCGACGACTACGCTCGCATGGCCAGCGATGGCACGTGGAAGGACAGAACTGACGCCTTCTCGCATGCCTATGTGGTCGAATGGAATGCCGACGATGTCCTCGATGCAACCAACGCCGTAACATACTCGCTCACATCCCAGACCGTCGCCGGTGCCTTCGCGATCAACAGCGATTCCGGCGTCATCACCGTCGCGAATGGTTCATTGCTGAACTTCGAATCACAGACCAGCCACACGCTGACCGTTCGAGTCACCGATGGCAGCGGTGCGACATTCGACAAAGGCTTCACGGTCAACATCAATAACCTGACGGAATCCAATACCACTCCGACGGATCTGTCCACGGGCATCAATCTCAACACCGACAGCGGCAACAACGCCTACCTGCGATCCACCAGTGGCGGCAGCGTGTTCGGCGGACTGACTGCCATGACCCTGGAAGTTGAGTACACGATGAAGACTCCTTCGTCGGTGACGAATACGCTGATTTCCTATGCATCCGCGTTGGGTTCAGCCAATAACGAAGTGATGTTGACGGTCAACGCGAGCGGCAGAATCCAGTTCAGCCTTAACGGCAACGATCTTGTCAGCACTGCAGCCTTCGCTCAACTCCTCGATGGCAAAACACATGCGCTCGCCGTCAGTTGGGACAATACCAACGGCGACGTTGTGTTCTGTGTCGATGGCCAGATCGTGGAATCGAATACCGGATTCAGAGCGGGCTTAGTCGTTGCTGCTGGCGGAACGCTTGCTATTGGACAGGATCAGGATGTTGTCGACGGTAGCTTCGATAGCACGCAGAGATTCTCGGGTACTCTGCATGATATTCGCGTCTGGAATCGAGCCATCAGCTCGGAACAGGTCGCTCAGAACTACCAGCAAAAGCTTGGCGATACACCGACGGGACTCGTCGCTAACTGGCGGATGACGGGTCTGTCCGGCGGGACAACCGTTGTCGAATCCGTGGGAGGAATCAATCTGACAGTGGCCAACATCATCGGAGGTGGTTGGACGACCAGCACACCCACCGATCTACTGTCAGTTTCCGAAAACGCCACCGTCGGGACCATCGTTGGTTCAGTCGCGGTAACCGAAGCGATGAACACTCGGGATATCGTCGCGGATGGATTGTTTCGTGAAGGAAACAATCCAGGCGGCTTTGCTAACTATACAAGTGGTCAATCAATCGGAAACTGGACCGTGCAGAGCGGAGATGTCGATCTCATTGGAACTCATTGGTCGGCATCGCCCCTTGGCGGACGCAGTATCGATCTGAATGGGAACAATCCTGGGGCAATATCGCAAACGCTGTCGACTATTGCTGGCCGTCAGTATCAGGTCATATTTAATGCATCCGGGAACTTTGGTAACGGCGATGCTACCAAGGACTTCCGAGTCAGCGCCGGCGGGACGAGTCAGGATTATTCGCTGACTCAGCCGGCTGGGTGGTCAACTTCGAACATGCTGTTCTCTGGCAGATCGATGACCTTCACCGCCACGGGTAGCAGTTCCACGCTCGACTTCCAGTCGCTCGACACCGGTGGAGCTGGCGCAGTCATCGCCGATGTTCGTGTGCTCGAGATCCCGGCCGCTGTTTCCGCGATCCTCAACAACGATGCAACGCTCAGCTATGATGCGGCCACGGGCAAGTTCTATCGTTCCGTTGGAACTTATGCGAACTGGTCGACTGCACGCACCGCCGCGACCGCTGCGACGGTCAATGGAGTCAGCGGTCAACTGGTCACGATTGGCTCACAATACGAGAACAGCCTCATTCAATCATTCGCGCAGTCGCTTGGCGAAAACGTCTTGATCGGAGCGTCGGATTCGACCACCGAAGGCACGTGGCGATGGCAAACAGGAAGTTCCAATGGCTCAACGTTCTGGATCGGAGGCTCCGCAGGGACCCAACAAGCCAATCAGTGGTCCAACTGGGCCGCCGGCGAGCCAAGCGATTCCGGCGGAGCTGAAGACTTTGCGATGCTCACACGTTCCACGGGGTCCTGGAATGACGTCGGGAGTGCGACCAGTTCGTTCTACGTCATCGAATGGGACGCCAGCGAAGTACTCTCCAACTACACATATTCGCTGACAAGCAATCCGAGCGGCGCGTTCTCGATCAACGCGAACACCGGTGAGATCACGGTCACCAACTCGACGCCGCTGAACGAGGTCTCGACGAGCCCAACGATCACTGTTCAGGTGACGGATGCGGCTGGCAACACGTATTCCGAAGTCATGACGATCTCCGTCTCGCCCGTTAACGACAACGCGCCGGCGATCACCAGCAATGGCGGTGGAGTGACTGCGTCTATCAGCATTGCTGAAAACACAACGGCCGTCACCACGATCACAGCGACTGATGCTGATCTTCCTGCACAGACACTGACTTACTCGATCGTAGGCGGTGCCGATTCCTCGTTCTTTTCCATCAGCAGCACTACCGGAGCTTTGAGCTTTGTCAGTGGCCGCAACTTCGAATCGCCCGGTGATTCAGGGGCGAACAATGTTTACGACATCATCGTGCGAGTCGACGACGGGACGTTCTGGGACGATCAATCGATCGCCGTCACGATCACGAACGTCAATGAAGCTCCTGACG
>CAIJTV010001080.1:0-2977 GCA_903823635.1 uncultured Planctomycetaceae bacterium | reverse complement strand
GTCCAGAGCGAATCCTTCGGGAAATTCCGCCAGCAACCGTGCATTGTTGGCCGCCGCGTGTTTGAGCATTGTGGCGTCCGGCTGAAGCAGTACGTCGATTGCTGTGATCACGGCCGGAACAGTCGCGAAGATGGTATTCCAGTCATCTTTCATGCTGGCAACAGTCCAATTCTTTGCGACGGCTTCGTCCAGACCCTTGTCGAGTTTAGCGAGTTTGTCCGTGCGATCGTAGGCGTATTCCCGATCGGCATCATCATGATGGACGTAGAGGCAGAACCGCGGATCTTTGCCTGCTCCGGTGTACTGGAGCATCTGCAGATCTCCGTCCGAATTGCCAAACGCCGCAATGGGGCGACGACCGATGTGCTGATTGATGCCGACGGGCTTGCCGCCTTTGTCGTCATTGAAGTTCAGTTCAGGCAGACGCACAATGACAGGTTCACCGTCGCGCAGTTCAAACTTTGTCTTCACACTGCTGCCGATGACCTGCTCTGGTGGAATCCCATAGGCGGCTTCCGCCCACGGTCGCATAAACTCAATACCGCCACCCGACACGATATAGTTCTTAAACCCGTTTGCGCGCAGGTAGGCGAGCACTTCCAGCATCGGCTGATACGTCATGTCGACAAATCGCTTCCCGGTGGTTGGATGCCTGGCTGTGGCAATCCAGTCCTTTACGATCTGCTCGAATTCGACGGTCGTCATGCCGGTGTGAGTGGCCATGAAGACTTCCATGATCGCATGTTCGCCACCACTCGCCGCTGTTTTCATATCGCCCTTCAGCAGCGAAGCGAAAGGTTCTTTGTTCTTCCATTCCGGGTGTTGCGGCGCGAGGGCTTTTACTCGATCAAGTGCGAAGAAAAGCTGAACCGGGACAGGCTTCTCACACCACAAAGTACCGTCGTTATCAAACACGGCGATACGTTCCGCGACGGGCACGAAGTCCGGAGCACCTTCCTTCGTCACTCGTTCGACAAATTCAACAAGAGACCTTTTGGCCGGCCCGTCATTCCATGACGGCAGACTATCGTCTGCCTTGGCAGTGCCAGGAATCAGGGGAAGCACAACAAGAACAAAGAGTGTCGTCAGCTTGCACTTCATCTTACATCTCGTTGGTAACTGAAAACAAAAAGACCCGTCAGTGCTGTCGCTGCCGACAGCACTACGGATCTCCTGATGAACTTTGTCCGAATCAACTACTGTCCGGCAGTCGTCATCGACTTGATTTGTTCTTCCAGTGAGGAAAGACTCCAGTCACCCGGCTTCTGGCTCGGCGGGAACTCCTTCATTGTCATCAGGAATTTGCTGGCCACCACCTGCATCGGACCGAGC
The DNA here is from genome assembly GCA_903823635.1 of uncultured Planctomycetaceae bacterium. Taxonomy (GTDB): domain Bacteria; phylum Planctomycetota; class Planctomycetia; order Planctomycetales; family Planctomycetaceae; genus SXXK01. The sequence continues at coordinate 1,645 of CAIJTV010001080.1, read as the reverse complement.
ACATAAGCGCGGTCGATCATCCAGTCGTGATACGTGTTTGAGTACTCATAAGCCTTCTCAAACGGATCACGTCGCAGATTGAACAGCAACGGCATTCGCAACTTAATGAACGGCTCACGCCAGATCTGCAGTTGCTTCGCACGATTTTCGAGATACGTAGCCTTCCAGTCGCCGACACGGATCGACATCACGTTTCCGTCGTCACCAACATAGATGAACTCATTGCGCGGCGACGTTTCTGTTTTCCCGCTGAGGTAATCCAGTTGGTTGTAGCCGTCGATGTGGTTCTTGTAGGGACGTCCATTCAGTTCGACGCCCTTCAATAGTTTTTCCTTGATGTCCGGTGCACCGGCAGCGGCCGCAAAGGTCGGCAACCAGTCTTCGTGTGAGACGATGCCGTTTAATGTGACATCAGCGGGGAAGTGCCCCGGCCAGCGAATGAATGCCGGTACGCGGAAAGCGCCTTCCCAATTGGAGTTCTTTTCACCATGGAATGGTGTGGTTCCAGCGTCTGGCCATGTGTTGTAGTGAGGGCCATTGTCGGTTGAGTACATCACGATGGTGTCATCACCCAGTTTCAGCTCATCAACAAGCTGCAACAGTTCGCCAACCATCGCGTCATGTTCAATCATACCGTCGGTGTATTCGTCATTCCCCTTGTGACGGTTTTCAGCCTTCACGTGGGTGCGGAAATGCATGCGAGTTGCATTCCACCAGCAGAAGAACGGTTGTCCGGCTTCGTGCTGTTTCTTGATGAAGTCCTTTGCCACCGCCAGAGATTCTTCGTCGATTGTCTCCATTCGCTTCTTTGTAAGCGGACCAGTGTTCTCAATGGTCTGTCCGCCCTTGCCATCGGCTTTAGAGTGAATCACGCCGCGAGGTCCGAAGACTTCGCGGAACGTCTTGCCGTTCGCGAGGACCATGTCGCCAGGATAGTCTTCCTGCTCTGGTTCTTCTTCAGCATTGAGGTGATAGAGGTTGCCGAAGAATTCATCGAAACCATGGACGGTCGGCAGATGCTCGTCACGGTCGCCCTGATGATTCTTACCAAATTGCCCCGTGGCATACCCCTGGCTTTTCAGCACGGTCGCCATCGTTACGTCTGTCTTCTGCCAGCCTTCTTTGGCTCCGGGCATGCCCACTTTGGTCATGCCGCTGCGAACGGGAACGCTTCCGCTGATGAACGCCGCGCGGCCTGCAGTGCAGCTCTGCTGCGCATAGTAGTCAGTGAACGCGACGCCTTCTTTGGCAATACGGTCAATGTTTGGTGTCTTGTAGCCCATCATGCCACGGTTATTGTGGCTGATGTTCCATGTGCCGATATCGTCACCCCAAATCACGAGGATATTGGGCTGCTTCTGCTGAGCTTCAGCGGTGAATGCACTGGCCGCGATCACCACGCATGTGGCGACAAGGCGGACAGTCCGAAATAAACACTTCATCATCGAACGGACTTTCATTTAAACAGAAGGGAGACCTGTGAAAGGAGAGAGCCGAGAATTATCAAAAAAACGTCTCTTGAATGCAATTAACCATCCCTGGTTTTGCAAGGACGCGCATTTGATAAGTCTGAGTGTTCCGTAGGGTATGGCCAGTTCGCCGCGGCGAACTGGCCATACCCTACGGCTTATCGCATCTTGAAATT
>CAIJTV010001079.1:0-4967 GCA_903823635.1 uncultured Planctomycetaceae bacterium | reverse complement strand
CTGCGGACGGTCTGGAGAGACTCTGCACACACAGTGGGCGAATTCGGGGTTAGCCGATGGCTGACCAAAGGGGCACAAGACCATGTGGAACTGGCGAGCCAAAAACGCACGAAAACGCACAAACAAGGCGATCGAAACAGAGCGATTGATCGAGCATCTGGAGACTCGCGCGCTGCTGGCCGGAAATGTTGTCGCAAGTCTGAACGGCTCTCACCTGACTGTGACCGGTGATGCCGCCGATAACGCGATCGACATCACGATCCTGAACGGCCAGATTCAGCTCCGCGGACTGAATTCAACAACGGTGAATGGTGGCACGACCCCCTTTGTCGTGGCGGCGGGGACCAACACGCTGGCAGGGAATGTTTTAATCCAGATGGCTGGCGGAAACGACGCCGTCTCGTTCACTCGCGGAATTAACTTCAATGGCATCGTCGATGTTCATGGTCAGGCTGGTAACGATTCAATTGCCGCCAATGGGGTCAACTTCAAGTCACACGCCTACTTCTGGGGCTATGAAGGAAATGACACCTTCAGCGTGCAGGACACAACGGTTGATGGATCGCTTGTTATCCACGGGAATCAGGACAATGACCTGATTACGCTTAAGACGGTAACGCTGAACGGTTTTACTGAACTTAAAGGTCAGGATGGCGACGATGGCGTGTCACTGAATGCTGTGACCAGCAACGGATCTCTGGCCATCAAGACAGGTCGTGGCGACGATGATGTGACCATTCGCAATTCAACGATCACTTCGTCGCTCCTGATCAAAACGAAGCAGGATTCCGACTCCGTGATGCTGGACGACAATACGTTCGGCAGCGATGTCCACGTCAATCTGGGGCGGGACAACGACGGCTTGATGGTGCGAAACACCAATACGTTCAATGGTGCGTTTTCGGTCCAGGGAGGCGACAGTCGTCAGAACGGCGCTTCGGACTTCCCGAGCGGTGATGCGGCCAGCATTGATGCCGCCAACGTGTTTAATAAGGGACGCAGCCTTCGCAAGACCGAAGCCACGACTGTCTCCACGGCGGCCAACGATCGCTTCGACGCCGCTAATACAGGATTGATCGCCCGCGCGACTGCGGCTGATACAGCAGGCAAGAATCAGGGTGGTATCTCTCTGTCCGCCGCGGCCGCTGCAGTCAATGCGGCAAAAGCCCTGACGTCTGACGGTGTGCTGATTACCAAAGACGGAAACCTGACAGTCACGGGAACCACGTTGGCCGGCGCGACAGTCACTGTTGACGCTGATAACGATGGTCAGTTCGATGATGGCACAGTCACTGCGGACGCCTCCGGGGCCTATTCAGTTCCTGTCGTCGTGACCCGGAAAGACTTGTACACAGGAGATGCGACGGCCAATGATCAGTTGACCGGATTGCAGGACATCAAACTTCGCGCGACACTGAACACAGAAACGGCCGACAGCACGGTCAAGGTGGATTTGATCAAGGATTCAAACTCACTTGTGAAATTTACGTCACAGGTGAATGCGAATACGACACAAGAATATTTCATCGAAATGTTCAACGCCGAAGCACAGCTGACGGTGACTAACTTCCTTGCCTACATCAATGCCGGGCGGTACGAGAACTCTATTATTCACCGGTCTGTGGCGACCGGTAGCGGCACAAGCGCGACTCCGTTTGTAATTCAGGGGGGCGGTTTCACTGTCGAAGATGGGCTTGTCAACGTTGTTCCTAAATTTGCTACCATCACCAGTGAGTTCAATGCGGCTCGAGGAAATCAGACCGGCACAATCTCGATGGCTCACCCGAGCAACACGAATCTGGGCTCAAGCGAGTGGTTCATTAACCTCAACAATAATACTGACCTGAACGCCAACACTCTTGACAGACGTCACACCGTCTTCGGACGCGTCGTTGGCAACGGGATGACTGTCGTTAATGCGATCCATGCTCTGACGGAAACAAACCTCGTCGATGAGACAGGTCTGACAGCGTTGACGGACGTGCCTTATCGCAAGACATTTGTGGACTTTGAGCGAACCCTCACGGGCACAATCCAGACGACTGCGAACAGCACTTCGGTAGTCGGCGTCGGGACGAAGTTTACTACCGAACTTAAAGGTAATGCCGTCGCGGCCAATGGCCGCTCGCGAATCCAGATCAATGGTCAAACGTTCTTTGTGGCAAGTATTGACGACGATACGCATCTGACGCTGACTCAGGCACCGACAACGGCCGGTACTGGTCTCACCGCAAAGACAGACTTCAATAACGATAATGACTTCGTCAGGTTCTCGACAATTGCCGAGGTCCTCAAGAACTAACCTGCAGACCAGCCGTCAACTGGAGCAAATGGCCCTGAGCTCACTCCGTCGGCCCGCCTCTTTGGAGCGAAGAAGAAATGCAGGATTTCCTGACTCATATTCGCCAGCTGGCGACGGAGCATGGCGTGAAGCTGCTGACGGCCGCAGCGTTCACTCTGGTGGGCTGGTTGTTCGGTCGTTGGCGTGCCGCGAGAAGTTGGAAGAAGCGGGAGTTCTTCAATCGTCTGAATGTTTCTCTCAGCTCAATCCATGACGGTAAACTGTTGATCAGGACGGTCCTTGAGAAAACCTGCGAAGAAATCCTGCTGAACTCTGTAGCGGTTGATCAGTTGATCAAGGCGGCTCAGGGGACAACCAAGGAGAACCCCCTCATTCCTCTCCCCAAAGAGGATCGCTGGTTCTATCTGAATGCCGTCCTTAACGAATTGTCCGAAACATTTGCATCGGGACTGTTTCGCCGGGAAGCCGGTGAATCCTGTCGAGCCGTTCGCTATCTGATCTGTCTGACCAACGAATGTGACGGAGAAATTCGGACTCGCAAGGTTCGAGCGATGGTGGTTCGCAAAGACCTGTTGACCAACCTGCCAGTTCAACCGCCGGTCTTCGAAAGTCCTCACCATTCCATTCGCTGGACGACATTGCAGCAGTTGCAGAAAGCCTACGCCAGCGATACTTCGAGCTTCATCGAAGCGGAAATTGTCTCGTAAGCGAAGCGACAGGACCGCCGCATCGACACTCCTGAATGAAGCTGCCAGAAACGGATCACTGCCATAGTGCGGTGAGTGAACACAATCCACAGAAACGCAGGCCATGCACCTGAATTGAAGTCGTCGCTACTCGTGACGGAGGGCTTCAATAGGGTCGAGCCTCGCGGCCGAGCGCGCCGGGTACAGCCCGAAGATGATTCCAATGCCCACGGAAATCCCAAAAGCCAACGGCAAACTTGAGGGCACAACCTGAGGATACATGTCGTTGAACATTGTACTGAACTCGGACGCTGCCTGACCGTCAAAGAAAAATTTGGCCGCGATCTTCTTCATGCCATCGAACGCCAGTGGTGTCAACATTCCAAGGAAGACTCCAATCAGCCCGCCGCTACCGGCCAGCACAATTGTCTCCGTCAGGAACTGCATCGTGATGTCCTGCTGCTTGGCTCCCAAAGCACGGCGGATGCCGATCTCACGAGTTCGCTCGGTCACGGTTGCCAACATGATGTTCATAATGCCGATTCCACCTACGATCAGACTGATCGCCGCGATCGACCCCAGCACCACATTGAAGATGACGCGAATTTGTTCGGCCTGCTTGAGCAGTTCCTGAGGCACGACGACAGAGTAATCATTCTCCGATTTGTGGAACTGCTTCAATGTCTCACGGATCACGTCAGCCGTGGGCATGACCTGATCAGTGCTGGAAATCTTCAGCGTGACCTGATTCAGTTCCCACTCTTCTGCACTAAAGGAACCCTGTCGACGATCCATATTCAGATCGCCCATGCGCACTCGCATGGTCTCAAGCGGAATGTAAATGTCGCTGTTGTATTCCTGCCCCGACATGCTGCCGCCGATGGCCGCACTGGCATCTCGGGATTTCGTGACACCCACAACGGTGTAACGCCGGTCTGCGATTTTCACCGACTGCCCCAGCGGATCTTCGTACTGAAACAAAATGTCGGCTGTTCCAGAAGCAATGACGGCCACATTGGATTTTTCGCGTCGGTCCTTATCTGAAATGAATCGCCCCTGAGCCAGCGACAGATAGTTCATGTCAACATACTCAGGCGTGCAGCCCACGATTCGACAATTCAATTCGCGATGACGATAGCGACAGGCCTTCGTGAGTTCTCGAATGGGCACGGCCTGAAGCACCGTGGGAATTGTTTTTGACAGCAGATCAAAATCCGTCCGCTTCAGACCATATCGCAGTACGAACGCGTTGGAATTGGACTGGCTGGCGTTCTCGCGAGGTGGCTTGACGCTGCGAACGATAATGTTGGTCGCCCCCAGCTTCAGAACCTGCTGCTGAGCCTGCTGACTGGCCCCTTCGCCAATCGCCAGCATCGCGATGACGGAGAAGACTCCGAACACAATTCCAAGCATCGTCAGCCCCGACCGCAGTTTGTGCAGCATCAGGCTTTTGAGTGCGAGTTGAACGGTTCGAAGCAAGTTTGGCATGGGGAGCAGAGTTCTTGGTTCTTGGTTCTTGGGGTCCTCTATCCGGGAAAGATTCCTTCTCCGGCGACGACACCATCCTTCATGAAAATCTGACGTTTAGCCAGTTTGGCCACTGCCGGCTCATGAGTCACCATGATAATTGTGCGCCCTTCACGATTCAGACGCAGCAGCATCTCCATGATTTCATGCTCGGTGGCGGAGTCCAGATTACCGGTCGGCTCATCCGCCAGAATAATCTCCGGATTATTCACCAGCGCGCGAGCAATAGCGACGCGCTGTTGCTGACCACCGGACAACTGAAAGGGCCGGTGATCCATCCGATCCTTCAATCCGACCATCTCGGCCAGTGTTTCAATCCACTGACGTTCCTTTGCACCGATACGAGGATACCCGGTGCGATAGTGCAGCGGCACCTCAATGTTCTCCAGAACCGTATACTGTGGAATCAGATTGTATGACTGAAAGATGAAACCGATCAGCTCGTTCCGAAT
>CAIJTV010001078.1:0-3539 GCA_903823635.1 uncultured Planctomycetaceae bacterium | reverse complement strand
TGGTCATGTCGTATCAGGAAGATTCAGCCGGCTGATTAAAGAAGCCAGCTTCAGCAACTTTTATGCATTTGGCAAATGTAAGTGCGTCTGGCGACTGAAGGGATTTAGTCGCTCAGAGATCGCGTAAGGCAGAGATCGTGTACCGCTGACATCGCTGCCTCAGCGGTCACTCGATCAGAGATCCCGAGGATGTTCGCGGCAGGCTGATCGGCCGATCAGAACAGCAGCCCGCCATCCTCGTCAGATTCCTCTTTTGCAGCCTTGCGGGTTGTTCGAGCAGCATCTGCGGCAGTGTTCTTCTGCAAGGTTGAGGTCGCGTCGAACTCGGCGGTCTCAATGTCGTCCGTGGCCGTCAGCTTCGTCACAATTTCGATTCGCTGGGCCGCTGCATCCAGCTTCCGATGACAAACTCGCAGCAAAGCCATGCCTCGCTCAAACTGAGCGAGGGACTCGTCCAGTGTTTCCTGGCCGGATTCAAGGCGAGAAACAATCTGAGCCAATTCGGCCATCGCCGGCTCCAGCGCGATCTCGCCGTTGTCGCTGACTTCAGACTGTGATTTCCGTTTGGCCATGGGCGCTTGTTTTTCGTGCAGGAACGTACTGGAGGTCTTGTGAAACTGCGCCGTTCGTGATCGGCCGACTAATCGTAGTAAACTTCGTGCAAAATGGTAGACGATTTAAGTTGGAGCTTCGGAACACACTCGATAAGGCTTGATCGATTCCTGATTCCACACGCCGGATATTCTTCCTGACAAATTCAGCTACGACTACGACGCATGATCACGAGGCCACTGATGATCATGGCCCCGCCGATGGTTTGAGCGATCGAGATCGATTCACCTCGCCATAACCATGCGGAAACGATCGCGACGATGGGACTCAGATTCTGAAACATCGTCGCCTGGGCAGCTCCGGCATGTTTCACTCCATAACTCCACATCGCCAGCGCGAGGCCGGTGGACAGAATTCCGGAGTACAGAATGCATAATTGCAGCGAAGTTTCCTGCAGCAGAGGAATGCTGACGGCCAGCGTTGGCCAGGCAAACAGCACATGAAACGGCAATCCGATGGTCGCCGAACATGCGGCCAACTGCACGGGCGAAATCAATTTCAGCATCGGACGACTAAAGACCGTTCCGCTCGCCCATGTCAACGCGGCCAGTAACGCGATCATGTTGCCGGAAAACCGAGTCGCAGCATCAAGATCTGACTGACGAGACTTCACTTCATCAATGATCGGGCCAGGAGCCAGTTCTGCAACGCTCGCGGTCTTCTCACTGCCGACGACTTCTGAAATCGTCACCTCCGCGACCGGAGTGACCTGTTTCTGGACCGTCACAATCATTGTCCCGGCGAATGCGATCAACAGCCCAACCCACGCCATTGCCGGCAAAATTTCCTTAAGGAATAAGCGAGCCCCCAATGCCGTCCACATCGGCACCGTGGCCATGATCAGGGCGACGTTGGCCGAAGTCGTCCGGGACACCGCCATCAAGAACAAGTACTGATAAGCGACAGAAACGATCAGGGCATAGATCAGAATTCTGACACGCGAGATGCCGGCTGCCGGACGCACACCGGTACGATATTCCCAGCCAGCACAACCCAGGAGCACAATCGCGGAGACGACGAGGCGAATTGCGTTCAGCGAATACGGAGTAATGCCGGATTCCAGAGCAACCTTCATCACCGGAATGTTGACGCCCCAGATCACGGCCACCGCCAGCAGCGCGAGATCCGCCAGCAGGAGTTGTCTTAGCGACAATCGTTGGGATTCGGACGTCGAGTTGTCGCTCATGGAAAAACGATCGCTGAAGAATGAGGATTCCCGATGACTGGGTGAACAGCCTGCGGGAATTCTGTGAAGGATACGCAAAACTGTCTGCAGCGACCTTCCTCATGGAGCCTACGTTCGCTCAAAATACTCCGACTTCCTGTTTTTGGTCTCGATTCTTGACGGAGTGCAAGTGTGTTCTGCGTGCGAACTTTGCTTGTCATTTCATTTTGCTGCACCAGCCTCGTGGCCTGCGCTGACGACTGGCCGCAGTGGATGGGCCCCAAACGAGACAACGTCTGGCGCGAAACCGGGATTGTGGATAAGTTCCCGGACGGGGGTCCCAAAGTCCTGTGGAGAACAGAAATCGCCGGTGGTTACGCTGGTCCCGCTGTCGCCGGCGGAAAGGTCTTCATCACCGACTATGTGTCTCAGCAAAACGTCAAGGTTGATAACTTTGATCGCAAGGAATTCACGGGCGAAGAGCGTATTCACTGCCTCGATGAAGCCACCGGAAAGATTCTGTGGACTCATAAGTATCCCGTCAAGTACACGATTTCGTACCCGGCGGGGCCGCGATGTACTCCGAGTGTCGAAGAAGGACGAGTTTACACACTGGGAGCTGAAGGCGATCTGATCTGCTTGAACATCGCGGATGGAAAGGTTCTCTGGTCACACGACTTGAAAGCTGTTTATGGCACCAAGGCAGCATGGTGGGGCTATGCGGCACATCCGCTGATCGACGGCAATAAGCTATTGTGTCTGGCGGGTGGCGAAGGTAGTCATATCGTGGCGTTCGATAAGCTGACCGGCAAAGAAATCTGGAAAAGCTCAACATCTCCGGAACAGGGATATTCTCCTCCAACGATCATTGAATTCGGCGGTGCTCGACAATTGATCCTCTTTCGTCCCGATGCCGTTTCCTCTGTCGATCCCGAAACCGGCAAAGAATACTGGTCAGTCAGGTACGAAGCTTCAAGTGGTTCTGCGATTATGTCGCCAGTCATGTTGGGCGAATACCTATATGCTGCAGGCTTCAATAATCGCAGTCTCCTTTTGCAGTTGGATTCCACAAAGCCCGACGCAAAAGAAGTCTGGCGTGATAAGCAAAACGTGATCTGCGCTGTAAACGTTCAGCCGCTTGTGGTGGGAAACATTCTCTACGGCTTTGACCAGAAGGGTGTCATGCGAGCCATCCAGATTCCGGAAGGAAAACGGCTATGGGAATCGACTGCACCAATTGGCAAGCGACCGGCAGATTCCAGCACGGCCTTCATTGTTCAGCACGAAGATCGCTTTGTAATGTTTAACGAGCTGGGTGAGTTACTGCTGGCGAAACTCTCACCGGAAGGTTACACCGAGATCGACCGAGCGAAGGTGATTGATCAGACCAACAATGCGTATGGTCGAGAAGTTGTGTGGAGCATGCCGGCGTTCGCAAACAAGCATGCTTACATTCGCAACGACAAAGAGATTATCTGTGTGGATCTCGCGAAGTAAATGAGTCGTGGAAAGCTTTGCTCGGCATGTCAAAACCTGTTCATCTGATTGGTGTGCTGGGCAGCAAACTGGATGCAGGCCGCTCACAGGATCGCTGGTCACGCTGGCGACCTTCTGTGGCGGCTTGTCAGTACGACGATCTGCTGATCAGTCGCTTTGAACTCCTGCATGAACCTCGCAATCGGGATATGGCTGAGCTGGTCGCCAGCGATATCCACAGCGTGAGTCCCGAAACAATCGTGACTCTGCATTCGGTCGCGTTTCA
>CAIJTV010001077.1:0-2769 GCA_903823635.1 uncultured Planctomycetaceae bacterium | reverse complement strand
TTAACCCGGTGCTGATCTGCTGCTGAGTGGTAAACAGCTCAGACGACTGCTTCGCAAGATATTTGCGAGCAGTGGCAGACATCTGACTTTGTGTCACTCGGAAATCCATCAGTCTGATTTCTTCTACCGTGAACTTTCAAAACCGAGCCAGAATCACCACGATCCCGCTCCATGATCAGAATTCTTTACCTGGCAATTGTGAACAGTTCTTCCAGCATCTGGTCGGCTACCGAGATGAATCGAGCGGCTGCCTGATACGCTCGCTGGCCCTGCATCATCAAGAGCATTTCCTCATTAATGTCGACTCCGGACAGAGCATCCCGGTCTGCCTGAAGTCTAGACTGATAATTCTCCAATTGAGTGCTTCGACTGTCTGCGGCCTGAACGATCAGCCCCGATTCCGCCGTGATATCCGCAATCTCTTCCGTAAATGTTCGACCGGAGAGTTCATCAAGTCGCAGGTCTCGCAGTTTGGCCATTGAAGCCAGATTGATGGCGTCGCCTGGTTGCCCTGTTGCAGAAGTTGCCAGCCTTTCAGGATTTCGGCGAAGTTCCTCCCGAACCCTGAACAAGCCCGGCTCGGAACCTGAAAACAGCGAATTGATCCCCAGTGCGGACAGGATGCCTGTTTCATCTGCGTTATTTGTGAGCGTCAGGGAGAATGTGTCTGTGGCATTGATTGTGCCGCTTCCGAACTGCAATGCCACACCGTCGCGAATCTCGACAGCAGTCCCCGCTTCGTAACCGGCACCAATGTTCTGGAGTGCGACGACCTGTCCGGATGAATTCCTGATTGTCGCCGTCAGTCCCACGGTTTCACCGACTGTCCCCGGACCGGAGAAAGTCACGCTCCAATCATCCGGGGCATCTCCTTGAAAATGACCGCTGAACTCCGGACGACTTGTGCCTGTCATACTGGTCAGAACCGGGACATTGTCAGGACGCCCGGCAAAGTCGATGGAGTACGATCCCTCTGCTGAGATCATCAGAGTCTTGCGTACGGTATCGATGGTCGCAACAACTCCATCAAGAGCTGTCAGCTTCGCGGCAATGTCTGTCAGAGATTCGGTCGCTGTATCAATGGAGACCTTTTCCGTGCGACGAATCCCGGTCGCATCTTCTGTGACCGTGACGTACAGATCGCCGCTGCTGATAGGGAATTCCGGCACGCTGTTGTTCAGCGGCACCGTCAGGTCAAGGACACCTCGAGTCCCCAATAGTACTGAATACGGTCCCTGATCAGACATGCCCTGTGCATGCTGTTGGTCGACAGTGCGGATGATTTCCCGAGCCATTTCACGCAGGCGTTCTCGAAACGCGGGGATCGTTTCATTCAACGCGGTCGTCATCGCCTTCAGTTTTCCGGAGCCCAGCGACAGGGGTGTGGTCAGATCATTGAGCGTGATCCCGGTGGTCCCGTTGCGATAATCTCGGGAACGCAATGAAGTCGATTGATTGCCCACGATAACGGCACCACCGGCGACAAGAACCTGTTCCCGACCGTCTTCAAAACTAACGGCGTCTGCATCAACCCACTCCGTGAGTTTCGTGACCATGGCATCACGACGATCCAGCAGGTCATTGGGCTCACTGGATGAAGCACGGGTCTGAAAGATCAGCGAATTGAGTCCCGCAATATCGTTGAGCAGTTGATTGACGTCTTTGACCCCATCATCAACATTCAGCCGCACATCACGCTCAAGAGTGGCCAGTTTCTGGTCCAGAGTATTAAAGGAACTCATCAGTTCATCGGCCGAGGACAGAAATTCCTGACGCACCGTCAGGTCCTGTGGCGCGTTGGACGACTTCTCAAGGCGGTTGAAGAAATTCGACAACGTTTCATGAATCGTTGCGTCTCCCGGAGTCAGCAACGATTCAATCTGCCGATTGATTTCCAGCGCCTGCTGGCTGGTGCCGGCTTCGGAGGTATTGCGCAGCAACGCTGTCTCTACGGCACTATTGCGCAGTCGGGCAATTCGAGAAATATCGACGCCGGTGCCAACATGATGTTCATCGTCGCGAAGCGGGAAACGGGTATTCAGTTCCACTCGTTGACGGTGATATCCAGGCGTCGTCGCATTGGCAAGATTATTCCCCAGCACCGACAGCGTCTGCTGTTGTGCGCGGAGAGAGGATAATCCGATATCAAACGCCCTCATGGATCCGTCTTTTCACGAACGAGTTTCAAATCGAAAGGCCGCTGGATTCAGATTTCTCTGCCCGCTGGCGTCGTAACGATCAGAGTTGAGTGAGCCGGGCATCGAATCCATGATGGTGAGATGAATTCGTCGCGACTCGTTCACAATCCACGCGGCTGTGCTGGCCAGAGTTTTGATCTGCACGAGAATTCTCTGCAGACGCTGTCGAGCCGGAATCAACAGGGCCGCGGCCGCAGGAGTTGCATACGGCAACAGCGCAGAAAAGCAGACCTGTTCGGGTGGGATGCCCAGATACTGGGAAAGATTGCTGATGACTTTGCTGCGATTCTCCAGCAGGAATGCCGCATGCTGGAGACTTTGGTCGATTCGGACCCGCAGTTCCCTTTGCTTTGAATCATCGGTGGAATGAAACGGCAGATCCTTAAGAAGCCGCATTGTGTTTCGTAACGAAACTTCCTCAGCATCAACGTGAACAAGCAGCCCCCGTAGATGTTCAGGTTGCAGCAGGCACGGCGGCGTTGGAGCGGAATTGCTCATTATTGTACTCCTCGATTCCCTTCGATCGTCGACTACTCATCTGCCCCCGAGTTGCGTAGTCTTCAAGCTGAGT
>CAIJTV010001076.1:0-6018 GCA_903823635.1 uncultured Planctomycetaceae bacterium | reverse complement strand
GGCCGCGTTCGTCGCGCGTTTGATGTGACGGAAGAAGATGCTGCACTGCGAGAACGATACGGTGCGGGCTGGGGTGAGCAGGCCTTGCTGGCTCGCCGCCTGATCCAGGCCGGAGTTCGCTATGTCTCGCTGAACACGGGTTACTTCGACGACCATTCCAATATCACCGGAGCATTGAACGACAAGTTGCCTCGCCATGACCGCGCGGTCGGAGTGCTGATTCAGGATCTCGCCGAGCGCGGAATGCTGGATGACACGTTAGTCGTTGTGGCTGGTGAATTTGGACACACGCCAAGAATCAACGACAACGCTGGGCGAGATCACTGGCCGCAGGCTCAAAGCATTCTGCTGGCCGGCGGTGGCTACCGTCATGGCCAGGTCATTGGCGCGACCAACGACAAGGCGGAATTCCCAACTGACCGCAAGATTGGCGTCGAAGACTTCTGCGCGATCGTCTATCACGCCATGGGGCTCAAAGTGGATGATACGATTTTCGATCTGACTGGTCGGCCGACGCATCTCATCCCCGGCGGTGAAGTGCCGTTTGAATTGCTGTGAGAAATTTATGACCTCATCAGCCGCGTGGCGTTGATGCGATGTTGCCTCCCCCCCTGAGCCTGCCTCACGGGCCTGCGGGCCTTTGCACAACCACAATGTTTCTGTTTCCGCTGGTGCAAAAGCCAGTAAACCCCCGACGCAGGGGCGGGGGCGGGTAAGTCAACAGAACGATGGCGGTTTCTGCAAATTATTCACGAGCATCGCTCAAAAACGCCTCTTTCAGAACTGCCCTGTTCATCCAGTTTAGCATCACGGGCTGTTCGGTTCCCAGGCGGCGTTTTGTTCGGTAAAGTTTGGCCGTGGGGGGCACTTCAATGAACGCTGTCGACAGCCATGATGGAAAAGAGTTCCATCGGAGTGGCTGATGGCGGAAGGCCCAGGACGGATTCGTGTTCATGAAGAAGAAGGGAATCTGACTTTATGGATCAATCAGCACTGCCGGCGGCTCATCTTGTGAATGGGCTGCGACGTCTGGTGGATGATATTCGCAGAAACGAAATTGCAGGTTCGCGCGGACTCACGGATGTTGTCTGCGGCACGACGACTCTTCTGACCTATGGTGACGCAGGAGTTCATTACTGCGGCTATGCTGTCGAAGATCTGATCCAGATGCACTCGTTTGAGCATGTGATCTGGCTCTTGCTGCACCAGAGCCTGCCCACCGAAGAAGAAATGGCGGACTGCAGTTCCATCATTGCCGACTCCGCGGTTATTGATGAGTCGACAACCGAGATACTGGCACGACTCCCTGTTGGCGCGCGGCCGCTGGATTTGTTTCCACTCTGTCTCTCGCTGCTTTCTTTTTTTGATCCGACACCATGCGACAGCAATGACGAAAGCGCGAGAACTCGAGTGCTTCGTTTGCTGGCGCAATTGCCACTGATTATTTCCTCCGCACTGGGTGATTCGACAGACATCGCGGCCTTGTCTTCGACGCAACTGTCAGCGGACGAGACTGAACTCACATGGGCCGGGCGTCTGTTGTGTCGACTGCGAGGAACTAAAGAGCGTCCTTCGGCCGCTGAAGATGCGGCCATGAATGCGCTGATGATTTGCGAATGCCTCACGGAAATGCGTCCGGCGTGTTTTACGGCACGGTTTGCGGCCAGCACGACGACTCACATTGTTCCGGTGCTGCAGTCGGCCGCGTCGCTGTTTGTTTCTCAACTTCGGAATGACCCGTTTCTGTGGACCAGCGATCTGCTGAAAGGATTCCTGAATCCGGGACAGGTTGAGGCGTGGTGGCGGCGGCGAGAAGGTCAGCCAATGCCGTTCGGTTTTGCGGCGGCTTCCGAGGACAATCGTGCGTCGCTGCTGACAGAAACTTGCCGCACAATGCTGGGAAGTATCGATAGAATCCGCGTAGAGGCGGCTGCGGCTCGCCTGGAAAAGCTTCAGGCTCAGGAACAGCGAGTTCCCACGACCGACTGGGCTGCGGCTCGCCTGATGACGCTGCTGGACATTCCGGCCGATCGACAGGCCCTGGTGATCGTTATGGCCAGACTTGTGGGCTGGGCCGCTCAGGCAATTGAACAGCAATCGTCTGGCATTAGCCTGCTTCCCGCTCTACGCTACGGGACTTGAGGCCGTTGATTTAATTAGCCGGAACGCGTTAGCGTCCGGTTTTTCTGCAAAGCTGAAAAGAACCTGGGGCTAACGCCCGGCGGCTAATTGAACAACAGGTCAACAACGCGCTTGAGACCGTCGTTACTAACGAGTTCCTTTTTCATTCTGGTTTTCCATGTCAGTTGCATTTCAGCAGTGTATCCATCCCGATTGCGCGGCCACTTACGATGTTGGCCAAATCCTTACGGCATGCCCGAAGTGCGGCGGCCTGCTGGACGTCACGTATGACTGGAATGCCGTACCGGTTCCAAAGTCGCTTTCGGAATTCGAACGCCGCTGGACGACACGACTGAATCCCGTCGACTACAGCGGTGTTTGGCGATTTCGAGAACTGCTGCCATTCGCCACCGATGAGCAAATCGTCACAATCGGCGAAGGCCAGACCATTCTGCAGAAGAACGACAAGCTTGCGCGCCAGTGCGACATGAAAGCCGGTCACCTCTTCCTGCAATACGAAGGCATGAACCCTTCAGGCAGCTTTAAAGATAACGGAATGACAGCCGCATCGACTCATGCTCGCATGGTCGGTGCAAAGATGACGGCCTGTGCTTCGACGGGAAACACCAGTGCGTCGCTGGCGATCTATGCGGGCGTCACCGGACATTTTCAGTGCATCGTCTTTGTCGGCAGCGGCAAGATTGCTTTCGGCAAGTTATCACAGGCACTGGACTATGGAGCAAAGACGATTCAGATTCGAGGTGACTTCGATGACGCTCTGGCACGCGTGCGAGACATCTGTGCGAAGCACCCGATTTATCTTTGCAACAGTGTGAATCCATTTCGACTCGAAGGTCAGAAAACAATCATGCTGCGAGTTCTCGAGGGACTCGGTTGGCAGGTGCCAGACTGGATTGTGGTCCCGGGTGGAAATCTTGGAAACAGCAGCGCGTTCGGCAAAGCCTTTATGGAACTGAAGGCACTGGGGCTGATTGATCGCGTTCCTCGGTTGGCAATCATCAATGCGTCCGGAGCCGATACTCTCGATGAGTTCGTAAATGACGGCAAACTGGTCTGGAACGGTGGTCGTCCGAATGCCGATCAGATTTCCGGCCGCTACACCACCATGGATCGTGACAACGAACGAGCCTCCACTTTGGCCAGTGCGATTGAGATTAATCGTCCGGTGAATCTTGAGAAAGCTCTGCGAGCACTCTCCGTCTGTAACGGTATCGTGCGAAAAGTCTCGGATCAGGAAATCATCGATTCACGTGCTCGAATTGCTGCCACGGGTTTCGGATGCGAACCGGCCAGCGGTGCCACGATCGCTGGCGTGCTTAAACTGCGAAAAGAAGGCGTGATTCAGGCGGATGATCGAGTCGTCTGTATCCTGACTGGACATCAGTTGAAGGATCCCGACCTGACCATGGCCTACCATTCGGGCGATCCTCAGTTGATGAGCAAAAAGCTGACTCCAGCCGGAGTCACTTCAACGCCGTTCGCGAATCCACCAGTCGTCGTTGATAATGACGAAGTCGCGATCCTGAAGGCACTTGGGCTGGCGTAGCGGGTTACTCGTCGGCCGACGATCGTTGTTTGCGGCGGGCCTGAGCAGCTCGGCGGTAGTCGGAGAAGACGTGAGCGGCCAGAAGGGTCGTCTCTGTGGATAGCTCTTCGACTCGACTTCTGAAGAACGCCAATGCGCCGATGGCCGGAATTGCGACTCCTAGACCCTGCAGAGTTGTGATCAGAGCTTTGTAAACGCCGGGAGCAAGTTCCGAGATTTGCGGATTTGCCTTCAGCTCGAACTCCATGAACGCAAGAATCATCCCCCAGACTGTTCCCATCAGCCCGAGCATCGGGGCCAGAGTGCTGATGACGGACAAATGTTCGATGCGGCGGAAGTAGCGACTGGATTGTTCGACCGCTGCGTCTTCGATCGCTTTTTCAACGGCCGCGTAGCTGCCAGTCCCCGCTTCTTCCAGCCCCGCATGAAGCAAGCGACTGAGAAATCCCTGATGCTTTTCACACAGCTGCAGCCCTTCGGCGATTTTCTTCTCAGCCAGGCAGCGGTGAATTTCTTCGGCAAGTCCGGGCGGCATAAATGTTGACCGACGGATATGCAGCACATAATCAATGATCAAGGCCACCATGATGAAGCTCAGAAACATGATCACGTAGCCGATCATGCCTCCCGCGGCCAACATGTCGCGTACGTTCAAAAATGACTGAGCAGTCTTTTCCGCAGCCTGAGCCGGCGCGGCGTCTTGTGCGAAGAGACTTGTGACAGTCAGCAGGCAGACGGCGCCGCCGCACATCAGGACCAGCCGTCGAAAACCGGAGTTTGGCGATCTGGGTTCAAAAGGGATGCGCATCCTGACATTCCGTTGCCATGTGGGTCGAAGTCATCAACGTTGAGAAGTGTTGTAGTGTAGACGAACCTGACGAAAACTCGACGGTGATTCCGCAGCGGCCGGGAAAAGGGGCCGGAACCTTTTGAATTAATCAGCCGGAACGCGTTAGCGTCCGGTTCTCATTTCAGAGCCGCTGATCTCCGTGGATCACTGTCAACTCCGGAAGACATCAACCGGCTTGAAATCGCCCTTCAGAATCTTGCCGGATTCGCACTGAAACCAATTCTCTATGACAGCCGCGTAGACCTGCCGAAAATCGGTGTGATGCTGGATGTCCCCGTCTTTGAGCTTTTGCAGACTCGGCAATTCTCCGACGAGGCCACTCTTCACAGAATTACCGGCAAGAAACATGGGGCCGGCTGTCCCGTGGTCGGTGCCTTCGCTGGCATTCTCTTCAACTCGTCGACCAAACTCGCTGAACGCCATCACGGTGACAGCATCAGACTTTTTCATCTGATCCACGTCATCCAGAAAGGCCTTCACGGAATCGCCAAGCTGCCGGAGCAATCCCTCGTGAGCCCCGGGTTGCTGGGAATGAGTATCGAATCCGTTGAGTTGCAGATAGTAGATCGACGTCTTAAGACCGGAACTCATCAGCCTGGCAACGGTCTGCAGTTGTTCGCCCAGTCCGTTCTTTGGATACGTTACAGTCGAAGCATAGGACTTACCGGTGGAACTCAGGCGCTCACTGGCCGTGATCGCGGAGCTTGTGCTGGACTGCACAAAGTTCAGCAGGTCGTTGCCTTCACCTCGCCGGGCGTCTGCCAGCTCCTGAACGGCTTTGCGAAAGTCCGCATCGTCGGCTCCCTGTAGTCGAAACTGTTCCAGTGAGCGAATGGAAGGCACGCGAACCTTTCGCGACATCACAGAGAACGGCTGTTTGTCGTGCCCCAGATGCAACGCAGCCGGATCTCCGCCATCGGCGTCTGTTTGCTCCTCAAGAAATCGTCCCAACCAGCCGTCGGTGCGAATATCATTCTTTCGCTGACACGTATGCCAGATATCCATCGACTCAAAGTGTGAGCGATTTGGATCCGGGTATCCGACTCCCTGAACAATCGCCAGCTTGCCGGCTTCAAGTAGATCTGCGAATCCTCGCAACGCGGAATGGAATCCAAGCTCTCCGTTAATGGCCAAAGTGTCGCTCTTTGCGACCGCGAGTTTGGGACGCAGCTTGCGGTATGTCTCATCGGCAAACGGAACCACGGTGTTCAGGCCGTCGTTTCCTCCGGCCAGTTCAATCACCACGAGCACTCGTTCTGAGTTTGCGCCACTGCTTGCCGCGCGAACTGCAGCTTGCTGCAAAACAACGGGAGCAAATCCGCCGAATGTCAGAACAGCAGAACCCGCGGAATTCTTCAGAAACGATCTGCGAGAGTTTTGTGCCATCGAATCTTCTGCCTTCAGGAGGATCTGCTCGTCTGGTGCACTGTCGAAAAGGTTCTGTTGGTTGTAGGCCGGACCGAGCGGAGCGAGTTCCGGC